>JBDUBG010000027.1:0-11061 GCA_040004215.1 Pseudolysinimonas sp.
GTCACCACGATCTCGCCCCGTTCACCTCCGGGCACCGGGTCGCCGGCAGCATCCAGGATCTCGACGTGAACCGGCAGGTCGAGCAGCCGGAAAGGGCCGCCGTCGGTGCTGGCCGCGATCGGGCGGGTCTCGTGGAGGCCGAACACGTCAATCACGGGGCAGCCGAATGCCTCCTCGAGGTTGCGACGGAGGGGTGTGGAGAGATGCGCGGCCCCGGACACGAGCGCGAGGGGATGCACGACCTCCACGAGCTCAGGAGAGAGGAGCGCGGCCAGGCTCGCGGGGCTGCCCGAGATGAGCTGCGGATTCTGACCCTCCAGGAACGATGCCGGCCCGCCCGTCGGCCACTCGCGCTGATCGAGATTAAGTCGAGCCATCACGGCACCGCCGAAGCCCGGCACGACCGACGCGTAGGTGAAGGCCTGGTGCTGTTGGACGACCAGCGCCAGGGCCAGCCTGCCCGGGTCCGGGGTCCACGTGACGCCCAGACTTTCGATCAGGCGGTGGGTGGTCCAGAAGGTCCGCGCGACGTCCTCCACGTCATCCGGGATGCGCAGGGCGTGCCCAGTGGTACCGGAACTCGACCCCTGCACCAGCCGGTCGAGGTCGGCATCGCGCGGGACGAAGGCGGAGATGTCGGCGAAGAGGTCGTCGCGAGAGATCAGGGGGAAGTCCTCGAGAGTGTCGAGGCGGCCGGGCCAGCTCGCATACGCCGGAAGATCTCGCGCCACCGCGAGGTGCCGATCGAGCCAACCGTCGAGGGGCAGAGGACGCCGCGCCCGCTCGATCTGCGACGGCGCCAGCCGGTGGCCGGCCCGATGCCGCCAGACCGGGGCGTGCTCGTGCTGCATGACACCCTCGAGGCGACGCCGCGCATCGCCGTCAAGCTGCGGCCAGCGCTCCTCATCCTTCAGAACGGCGACGGCTCCCGGGCGGTAATCGGGGAGGTCGACACCTGCGTCATCGTCGACGTCACTCATGGCTGTACCGAGCAGCCGCCTCCACGGCGCGCTTGTCGTCGAGAGCGCGCTGCACGTCGAGCCGGTGCTGCTGGTCCTCCATCATCTGGCGGAGCGCAGCGTCTCGCACGAGCGAGTCGCGTCGATCCCAGCGCGAGCGAGCGGTCGCGAGGTCCTCGCCGCTCGGCTGCAGTCCGTTCCAGAGCAGAAACAGACGCGCTGCCTCCTCGCGGTGCTCGGCGTTAACCAGCCACTGCTCGGGAGGGACGACGGGCGCGAGGCGGAGCGCGAGCGCCGCGATCCCCGTGGCGGATGACCCGGCGACAATCGGAGGGTCGAACGGCTCGACGAGATCCTGGCTCGCGGCGAGCCACAGGGCGAGCGCGGCGCCGGCGCGGCACGCCGCATCGCCTTCAGCCAAGGACAGGACGGTCGTGAGGAGTGGATCCTGCGACGTCGGGCCGAGCACGTCCCCCGCCAGCGCGGAGATGTCGACCTGCGGGTCCAGGAAGTCGCTCGGAGCCGAGCCGAGGCGACTCGCGACCTCGGTGGCCGAAGGCCCCGGTCGGAGCTGCGACCACATGGTCTCGGGATCGAGCCCCAGCGAGAACCATCTGCTGAGGTCCGCCGACTTAGACGCCGTGGCGTCCCTGTCACGACGGAAGCGTGAGAACAGATCAGCCATGAGCTGGCACCCTCCCTACCGGCGGACCGGAATACGCGGCGATCCGGGCGGCCAGGGTGGCGCACGCGGCCGGAGCGTCAGCGATCCGAGTGATGTACTCGATGTCGTAACCGGCTGCGGCCGCGAGCACCGAGATCGACTTCCTGGCATCGAGCACGATGAGCGTCGCCGTATCGAGTCGACGGCGCACCTCCGTGGCGACCGAGGCGTACTGAGGCTGCCCCTCGCCGAAAAGAGAGGTGAGGCCGTCGTCCGACAGCACCACCAGGTGCCGGCGGACACCGGCAGCGGCGGGCGCGACATAGCGGTCAGCGAGCAGATCCAGGGGGAAGGTCGTCCCGCCGCCGAAGAACAGCAGGACTGCCGCGAGAGCCTCGCCACGATTGCGCGTGCTGCGCGGGGTGCCTCCAACCTGCCCGGGGCCGGAGAACGAGGTCACACGCACGCGCCCTCCCCCCGACAGCACCGATTCGACCAGGATCACCGCCGCCACGATTGCCGGGGAGTTCGCCTGCGGTGACGGCATCGATCCGGAAGAGTCGATATACAAGTCGAGCTCCACCGACTCCTTCGCGATGGGCAGCGGGTCCTCAAGCCGTGTTCGCCGACGGGTTGTCACGCCCGGGATGAGCCGTGGGCTCGCCGCGAGCGACGACAGCAGATCGAGCTGGTCGAGGTCGTCGCCGATGTCCCATTGCTCGAGCGCTCCGGGGAGTTCGGTGCCGGAGGGTGGGGTCAAGCTCGGCTGCCGGTATGGCCGCACCCACGGGCGCGCCTCGTTCAGATACCACGCGGTCAGTACCTGATCGGGAGCCGTCCCGGAGTACAACTTCAGCGTGTCGGCGATCCCCAGCGACTGTCCGCCGCCGGTTCCGCCTACGGAGCCGACACCTCGATCGAGGAGTCCGGGATGCAGTGGGACCTCGCGGAGTCGGCCGTCGCGGAACACCTCGCCCAACTCCGCCGCCGTCGCAGGCGAGCGATCCTCCTCACCGGCGCAACCGCCCGGACCGCGAGCCACGTCGGGGTCCAGGCGACCGGACTCGAGCAGGTACGGGGCGGTGATCATCCCGAATCGCAAGGCACCGCTGATCGGGTCGCTGCCGAAGGAGCGGACCGTCTCAGCCAAGAGGGAGGCGTCCGCTTCCGGATGGGTCGACGCGAGCTGGAGGAGTGAGAGGCGCGCTGCGGCCGCCTCAGCCTGAGCGGCTTCGAGCTTGCGTTGCAGCGCCTGGAACTTCGGTTCCACCTCCACAGGGGGTGGCGGGTCGACGAGGCGGGCGTCGACGGCAGGACGAGCGGGAGGCTCCGGATCGCACAGGCTGTCGTCTGCAAGACCCCAGAGCTCCTCGTAGGCGCGCAGCACCACCCACCACATCCGGTTCGCTGCGTCAGAACGCCGAAGCCGTCGCCATAGTGTGACCATGCCCGGCTCCGCGGCCGAGTCGGACGGGGTCTTAGACGTGCCGGATGAGACGGCGGAGCGCTGGAGCTCGACGACTCGGTCGTTGATCAGCATGTCCGACCAAATGTTCGACAGCTCAGCCGCGATCCCATCGAGGTCTGTCACCTGCGAGTCGAGAGCGCAGGCCAGGATGGCGCGGGCCATCTGCTGCTGGATCTTCAGCGCCGCGATCCGGGTGCTCGGAGACAGCAGGTGGTGCCCGAGTTCGTGCGCAAAGACGGTGGCTAAGTCGGTGTCGACGCCCTCCTTCGCCGCGAGCACCGGATCGATCACGATCTGGGGCGGGAACGAGAACCAGGCGAAGCTCGGCCGGCCAGCAGCGGGCGCCTGGCGTGCCTCGTGCATGCGTACCGACCAGAGACGTTCCGCGGCCTCCCACGCGACGCGCTGTGCTGCGTCCAGGGGTTCGGTCGCTGACTCGGACGTCACGCGCGCCTCACCAGGTCGACAAGGTAGGAGGTGGTCACCACCGCATCGACTCCCCCGCCCGAGACGGCCGGCGAGGTCGCCTGCTCCTCGTCGGCGGGCACGATCGACGAGCCGAAGACATCGGCGCGGATCACCCAGGTCGCGTCGCCGCAGATGACGCGGAAGCGACCGATGCCGATCGGAGCCGGATCGCGGGGCGGGGCGATCCACCGGCCCCCGAGTCCGCGGAATCCTCCGATCCGTGCGATGACGGTTCCCGGCTCCTGGTCGGGCCAGGCGAAGGGGTCGGAACCCTGCGCGACGAGGAACCCGGCGAGCCGCTCGACTGCGAGACCGAGGGCGGCAGCCGTGACCGGCTCGGGCAGGCTCGCCGCGCGAGTGATGGCGTCGTTCCGGAGGTCGAGCACTCCGGCACGCCACCCGGCGACCACTGCGAGGGAACGGATGGCTTCAGGGTCTTCGAGATCGAGAGCGGTGCCCATCGCGTGCTGTCCCCGGCTCAGAGCGACCCGGTAGCGAGCGGGATCCCCACCCCATTCGCGCAGACGCGGCACGGTGGATTCGAGGAGAGCATCCGCGATGGGCCGCGCGCCGACTGCGGCGACGTCGAGCGCGTCGGCGGCGTCGACGGCGGAGCCCGGGAAGGCGATCATCGGGCCGACGACTCGAGCCACCTGCGGTAGCTCGAGTACCGCTGGTGCAGGTACTTCAATGCCAGGAGGTCGTCGTAGGAACGGCCGTAGAGTTTGCCGGTGCCAGCGATCGTGGCGATCATCGACTCCACCGCGGTGATCCGGCGCGCGGTCTCGACAGCGGTGACGCCGTCGAGGCCGGTTGCCGACTGCTCGAGCAGATCGCGCACGCCGTCCTTCTGCTCGAATCCCAGTGCCTGGTATTGCCGCACCGACTCTGTCCACAGGTCGCCGAGCCAGGCCACGGAATCCAGTGCCAGTTCGCGGTCGGCGTCACCGTCAAAGCGCGGATGCGAACGATTCGGCAGCATCTTCCCGCGCAGCACGAACGGCAGGACCGCCGCGACATCCGCTTCGGTGACTTCCGGCTCGCCTCGGAACCAGGCCATCGCCTTGGCGTAGTGCACGAGCACGAGCAGCGCCCGCACCGATATCCCCGCAGTGGTCTGGGACCCGGGGTCGACCTCAAGGTCCGCGCCCGAGTTCCGATCGATGACCTCGCCGACATCGGCTCCCGCCGTGGCGACCGTGTCCTTGGTGCGGTATTCGAACGTGCGACCGCCGTGCTGGGCGAACTCGAAATGGCTGGCGAAGTAGCTCAGGCGGCGACGGACGGCGACCGGGACCGGCAGCGCTCGGATCTGTTTCGCCATCGTGCGACGGTCCTCCGTCGCGAAGACGAGTTCGCTCGGGAGGTTGTCCTCGGGTCGATCCCCCGCCTCGACGCGCGAGATCAGCTCGTCGAGGAAGCGGCTGTTGAATCCCAGTGCGGAGACGGTGACATCCATGCGATCGCGCAGCGCCTGGATCACGGGGAAGGTGCCGCCTCCTGCGTCGTCGTTCGCGGTGAAGTACCAGCTGTCGATGCCCGAGTCCCCCGCTGTCGACAAGGACTGGTCGTAGCTCTCGACGTAGCCCTCCGCCACCATCGTGAGCAGGGCGGACTGCGTCTTGGTCGGGATCCGGTTGTACTCGTCGATGATCTTGACGGGCTGCGATAGCCAACTCCGCCAGGCGATCCGCACGTCGTTGAGGGACTCGGCCTCGATCAGGTCGCGCGGTAGAGGGGTGCCGATCAGATCGCTCACCGTGAGCTGCGGCTGACCCTGCACGACGTGACGTCGCACCTCCTCGGATGCCGAACCGGCCAGGACCCCCATTAACACGGCGAGGGTGGTCTTGCCGCGTCCCGGACCGCCGATCAGGAGGCATCTTCCGCCGACCGCGAAGGTCAGCAGGGGCAGGAGAACGTTGGAGGAGTAGGACTGATCTGTCCCGAGTTGGAGCTGTGCACCAGCGTCGCCGACTTCGTAGCTCAGCGGACCGTTGATCGAGAACTGGACGTCGTAGAACGGCGAGATGATTGCGGAGTTCACCAACCAGAAGTAGGCCTGGCGCAGACGCTCGTCGAGAGGCGAGGCGGCGGGAGCGGTCGTCCCGAAGAGATCGTCGGCGGTGAGCGCGCGGGCCTGGTCTGCGTCCGACCTGGTGGGTGACTGCGAGACGTGGGCCCAACGGTCGCTCATACCGGGAGTCTAGCCGCGCAGCTCGAGGGGATCAGCGAGATGATGAGCGGATGTCATGGCCGCACGAACCGCTCCAGCCGCCTGCTCGGCGCGTTCGTCCGCTGTGCCACGCACCTCGATCCAAGGCACCGGCTGCGCGCCGAGCACGTCTCGGAATCGCTGCTGCATGTCGTGCCGCACGTGCTCGCCGTCGCGGAGTCCGTCCTGCACGAAGGGGATCTCGTCGCCGGTGAGCAGGTAGAGCAGCGGAGGGTGATCGAGCGCCCTCTCGTGCAGCGCGGTGGGCCAACTCCCCCGGTAACGCTCGAACCAGAGCACCGTGGCGAGCATGTCGGTGTCGCAGATCAAGAGAGGGCGGGGCGCGGTGCGTGCCGCCGTCTTCTCCCAGTCCACCTGTCGATCGGCGATCAGCTCGAACTCGTCGTCGCGCCAAGGCGCGTTCAGCCCGCCCTCCCGCAGCAACGTGTGCTCCCGGCCGTACTCCGCGATCCAGTCGGTGTCGAGTTCGGTCGCTAGCTGTGCGGCCAGGGTCGTGGTCCCGGTGGACTCGGCCCCGAGGAGCACGACTCGCTGGACGAACCACGCCCGCACCGAGCTCGGGAGCAGGTGCCAGTTGCCCTCGACATCCGCCCGGATCCCCCGCCCGGACACCGGCGTCGCCATCCGGTCCGGATCGACGCGCACCCACTCCGCCGAAAGCCGTCGCGCGAGCTCCTCGCCGTAGGCATCGCTCGTGAAGACCGCATCCACCGGTTCGTCGATGAGGGATTCGATCACTCCCATGTGCGCAGCCCAGGCGACCGCCGAGCCGTAGTCGACCTCGGCCTCATCGAACGCCGAGACCACCCGAGCCGTTGGATGTTCCTCGCGGAGCCACCCGACGCGCACGTCCAAGGGGATCGATTCGACGACCGAGCCGAGCACCTCGACAGTCACGCGTTCGCACTCGACGAGCGCGCGACGGATCAGCGCTCCGTGGCCGGCATGCAGCGGATAGAACTTGCCGAGCACGAGTCCGTGTCGAAAGCGACGTCCTGTCGTGCGGCTGTCCCCGGCGTCGGTCACACCATGACCTCCGAGTCGACCGGGGTGCGGTGCTCGGCGATCGCGTGCGGGGCTCGCAGCCAGGTCCGCAGCCCCAGCACACACATTCCGATGAAGAGAAGGTAGAGCAGGCCGGTGATCCAGAGGCCCTTCACGATGTAGAGCCCGACGTAGACCATGTCCACCGAGATCCAGAGGTACCAGGACTCGATCCACCGCCGGTTCAGCATGTACTGCGCGACCAGGCTTCCCGCGGTCGTCGCGGCGTCGGCGACCTCCGTGGTCGAGTCGGTGAATGCCGAGAGCAAGAGGAACAGGATCGCTCCGCAGAGGAGGGTCGCGGCGGCGAGCCGCGGGATCGCGGAACGCGGCATGCGCACAGTGGCGGCCCGGTCATCCGCCGCCTTGCCGCGCGCCCAGCCGACCCACCCGGTGACGGCAAGCACAATGTAGATGACCTGGAGTCCCGCGTCGGCGTACAGGGCCGCGGGGATGAACAGCACGATGAAGACCAGGTTGTTCGCGATGCCGATCGGGAAGTTCGCGATATGTCGACGCGCCGCCAGAACGACGCACACGGCTCCGGTGACGAATCCGAACACTTCGACGCCGTGCGCAGCCAGCCACTCCATCATCGTTCCCAGGCTACTGGGAGACGCCTACCTGACGTGTTCTGCGGGCGTTACGGCAGAGTTACGGCTCGCCACTGAACTGGGTGCTATGCCGAGGTGTGGACGCATTCCCCGGGCGACTTCACCCCTGGCTGCGGTAGCGTGCGCACGTGAGCACGCGGATCCAGCTAGTGGGGTCGCTCGCCGTTCTGGGGGGCGGCGGTGTCGTCGCGGGTGCCCCCCTCGCGGGTCGGCGCGTACGGCTCGCCCTCGCGGCGCTCGCGACCAACCCGGATGGACTGAGTTCGACAGCTCTGGCCGATCGGATCTGGGATGATCCGCCGTCTACCTGGGCCGCCGCCCTGCGCGGCACCATTCTTGCGCTGCGCGGCGCACTTGACCCGATTGGCCTGGGCGGGCAGCAACTGGTGCAGACCACGCCGAGTGGCTGGTCACTCGCACCCGGCGTCGCGCTCGACCTGCTCGAAGCGGGCGTCGTCGTCTCGGCAGCCGAGCGGTTGCTCGCCGACGGCGCCGCCGAGGCCGCGATCGAAGCGATTGCCGCCATGTCGTCGGTGATCGGCGGTGACCTCTTCGCCGAAGAGGATGCCGCGTGGCTCGACGAGCTGCGTGCGAGACTGTCGGCGATCACCGACCGCGCCCTGGCGGTTGAGGCAGAGGCTGCGCTGCTGCTCGGACGCTCCGCGACGGCTGCCGATGCCGCCCGTCGCCTGCTCGAACGCAACGAGTTGGACGAGCGCGCGCATCGGGTGCTCATTCGTGCGCTGGCAACATCCGGGGACCGTGCGGGAGCGATCCACGCCTACGAAACCTGCCGCGCGCTGCTGGCAGACCGGCTCGGAACCGATCCTGGGCCCGAGACCACTGCGGTCTACCTGGACGTGCTTCGAAGTGGTGCCTCGGGAAACGGCAACCTGCCAGCACTGCCCCGAAACGGCTTCTTCGGCCGCCAGGACGAACTCGTCGCTGCCGCGGAGGATCTCAGCCAGCCCGGAGTTGTCTCGGTGCTCGGGCGGGGCGGCGTCGGCAAAACACGGTTCGCGCTGCACGCCGCCCACGCCGCGGTGGCAGAGCTGCCTGGTGGACGATTCTGGGTCTCTCTCGGGCCGATTTCGAGCGGTGGCCTGGTCGTCGTCACGATCGCGCGTGCCGTGGGGGCCGATGAGGGTGCTGACCCGCTTGCCTCAACGATTGCGCGCCTGGCTCCGCTCGGCCCTGCACTCCTCGTACTGGACGGCTGCGAGGATGTCGCCGACAGCGTCGCGGAACTGCTGGCGGTGCTTCAGGCTGCAGCGCCTGAGTTGCGCATTCTGATCACGTCGCGGCGCCCACTGGAGGTTCCGGACGAGCGAAAGATCGAGCTGTCGCCGCTGTCGGTTCCGACAGCGGATGACACCGCTCTCGGACGCAGCGCCGCCGTACAACTTCTCGCCGATCGGATGGCAACCCGTGGCCAGCATCTCGCGCTCGACGCCCGCAACGCCGGAGCCGTTCTGCAGCTCTGTGCTCGGTGCGGGGGCGTTCCCCTCGCGCTCGAACTTGCCGCGGCGCAACTGAGCTCGATGGCCGTCGCCGATCTGCTCGACGTGCTGCCCGAGGCGACGCGGGGCGCTGAGGATGTCGTCGACTCCCTGCTCGAGCAGAGCTTCGAGGCGCTCGGCGTCGAGGCTGCAGCGCTGTTCACGGCATGGGGAGCGGTGGATGGCGCACTCCCCCTGTCGCTCGCGAGCACCCTCGCCAGCACCTCCGCCTCCCCGGGTCGGGTGGCGCGACTGCTCGGCGAACTCGCCGACTCCGGACTCCTCTACATCGACCGCGGCGGGCCCCGCTGGCGCTACCGGCAAGACGACCAGGTGCGTCGCTTTGCTCGCGCTCGACTGGATGGCACCGACGGCGCCTCTTCCGTTCTCGCAGGCATGGCCACCGGGCTTCGCAAGCTGTTGCCCGACGACGCGCGCACTCCCCCGGCAGGCTACCGGGACGCGGCAACCGAAGCCTCTGACGCGTTTCGCACGGTTTTCGCCGCTGCGCTGGTGGGCACGATGCCGCGTCAGACCGGGCTCGAACTGGCTTTCCGCCTGCACCGCTACTGGGCAGTCACCAGCTTGGCCGAGGGCCGATACTGGCTCACCCTTTTGCTTGACGGTGCTGAAGACGGCGACTGGAACTCCTTCGCGCTGTTCTCGGTGGGCTACTTGGCGTATTGGGCGGGTGATTCGGCTGTTGCGCAGGGGCAACTCGAGGATGCGGCACGACAGCTACGCGGAGTGGACGACGGATTCGCCACTCGCTCCCTGGTGTTCGCCGCGGGTCTCGCCGACGATCGCGACCTGGCAGCAGAGGCTCTCGTCGACATCCGGGCGGCCGTTGAACTCGCCGAAGGTCTGGAAGACCCCAATCTGCTGGTGACAGCCTCGATGGGAGTTGCGAGCGTGCTCGCCGAACGCGGAGACGCGGAGGCAGCGCGCTACGCGCACCGGGCCCTCGAGATCTGCCGCGAGCGAGCGAGTGAAGATCAGTTGAAAGCGACCCTTGCGACATCGGCGATGGTGCTCTGGCAGGTCGGCGATCTCGAGGGCGCTCGCGCGGTGATCGCCGAGGCCGAGCCGATGCTCATCCCTGGTGAGCCCCGCATTGCACGCGCGGTGTTAGCGGCCGCCGCAGCCGGCGTCGCCCTTCAGGAGGGTCGTCTTGAGCCAGCCGCGCGGCTGGCCGAACTGGCTGTGCGAGATGGCGAAGAGCTCGGGATCGAGCGCGAGTTGCCGCTAGCACACGCGCTCAACTCGCGGATCGCGTTGGCGCGCGGCCGGCGGTCTGTTGCCGTGCGAGCGGCGCTGGACGGGATTGCCTGTGCCGAAACGATCGACTACTCGTACCCGATGGCGATCTGTTTGGAGACGGCAGCGGAGTTGGTGACCGAGCCAGGCGACGCGCGAATGTTGCGCGCTGTCGCCTCCCGGATCAGGGATGCCGGCGATCGTCCCGCTCCTGCGGGATTGCGCCCGAGCGAAGTGGTGCGGGCGTCCGCCAGCAAGGCGACCACCGAAACGGCGATCGCCCGAGCGCGCACGGTGCTGGAGCCGATGCTTCCTGAGTGATGTCGCTCCTCGGCTACTTGACGTGACCGACCGACTCCATTTGCCGCAGCTCACGCTTCATTTCTGAGAGCTCGTCGCGCAGTCGCGCCGCCAACTCGAACTTGAGTTCGCCCGCCGCGTGAAGCATCTGTTCATTGAGGTCAGCGATGATCGTCTCGAGTTCGTTTGCCCCCGCGGCCCCGACGCCCTCTCGGCGCAGATTGGGTGTCGGTGCGCGCTTCTTGCCATCTCGGCCCGCCAAGAGTGCGGCAGTATCCGCGCCCTCACGGGCCAACACGTCGGTAATGTCGGCGATTCGTTTGCGGAGTGGCTGCGGGTCGATGCCGCGCTCCAGGTTGTATGCCACCTGCTTCTCGCGGCGACGGTCGGTCTCTTCGATCGCCTTCTTCATCGAATCAGTGAGGTTGTCTGCATACATGTGCACCTCGCCCGACACGTTGCGAGCCGCGCGACCGATGGTCTGGATGAGCGAGGTTGAGCTGCGCAGGAAGCCCTCCTTGTCAGCATCCAGGATCGCGACCAGCGAGACCT
>JBDUBG010000195.1:0-3278 GCA_040004215.1 Pseudolysinimonas sp.
CAGCGCCCGGTATCCCGCTTCACGGCGTGGCTGCCCGGGCTCGGATTGGCGGCGATCGGAGCGGCCGTCGGTTTCGGCGTGCACCTGCTCTTCCCGATCGTTCCCTGGCTGACCGCGTCGATCGTGCTCGGCGTCATCGTCGGGTCAATCGCGCCGGCTCGTGCAGCGCTCGACGGAGTTCTGAAGCCTGGGCTCGGGGTGGCGTCGCGGCATCTACTGCGGTTCGGGATCGTGGTGCTTGGCCTGCAGTTGAGTCTGGCTGACATCGCGAAACTGGGCTGGCTCGCGGTGCTGGCCATCGTCGCTCTGGTCGGAGCTAGCTTCGTGATCACCTGGGCGATCGCCAAGGCTCTCAAGCTGCCGGGTGATGAGCCCACCATGCTGGCGGCCGGATTCTCGATCTGCGGCGTGAGTGCGGTCGGCGCGATGAGCGCTGCCCGGGGCACCGACCCGAGAGACACGGGCACGCCCATCGCCCTGGTCACTCTCTATGGCACGGCGGCGATCGCCGTGCTTCCGGCTCTCGCAGTACCCCTCGGGCTCGACGCAGGCACCTTCGGCCATTGGGTTGGTGCGAGCGTTCACGATGTCGGCCAGGTGGTGGCGACGGCGGGCACGGCAGGGGCTGCCGCGCTGGCGGTCGCGATCGTCGTCAAACTCACCCGAGTGCTGATGCTCGCCCCGATGGTCGCGATCACCTCGATCAGCACTCGTCGTCGTGCCGCGAAATCGCCAGTCGGCGAGGCTGAGACCAGGCCGCAGCCGCCGATCGTGCCCCTCTTCATCATTGGCTTCGTTGTGCTTGTTGTGGTGCGCACCTTCATCCCGGTTCCGGATGCCGTGCTCGCCATCGCCACGATTGTCCAGTCGGCACTGCTGGCTGCCGCGTTGTTCGCGATCGGCGCGTCGCTGCGGCTCGAGCGCCTGGTGCGCGAGGGGCCACGCGCGCTGCTCGCTGGCGCATTGAGTTGGATCGCCATCCTGGGCATGGCGCTCGCCGCCGCGCTGCTCACGTGACAAACCGCACTAGACAGTTGCATTATGCCGCTGGGAGATCGCGCCCGTACGGTTGCGATCCGCGCAGGAATGCGCATCGCGTTGGTGGGATGGCGCTAGCCGCGCTCATGACTGGCCCAACGAGCGACCAGCTCGTCGACTACCAGGGCATCGTCGGACTGCCCAGGCTCTGATCGGACAGTCGATCGTTGCGCCCTCAGGGGTCATCCTGCTGAGCGGAGTGCTGACGGCGGTTGGCGGCTCGGTCGCAGCGATCGCTCTCTGGAGTGCTCCGGTCAGCGGGCGTCGTCAGCATCCGGTTCACTAGAGGACATGATCGCTCTGCTGGGACTGTCGAGCGCGCTCGTCTACGGAGCATCCGACTTTCTCGGCGGAGTTGCCTCGCGACGCATCACGCCGCTCCTGGTGAGCTTCATCAGTCAGCTTGTGGCGTTGCTCATTGTTGCGATTGCCACCCTCGTCAGCAACCCGCAGTGGTCGACCTCGGTCTTCGTGCTCGGCGCGGTCGCCGGCGTGGCCGGGGCACTCGGAACCTGGGCCTTCTATGCCAGCCTGGCGATCGGGCCGATGAGCGTCGTCTCGCCCGGAGTCGCCATGATCTACGCGGTCGTTCCGGCCATCGTGGGCTTCGCTCTCGGAGAGCGGATCGCCGTTCCCGGCTTCGTTGCTCTGGCCGCTGTCGTCGTTGCGGCAGTCCTCATCGCGGTGCCCCGGCAACGTGACACGGCCCGGTTGACACCGCGCGCCATGGTGCTCGGCTCGATCGCGGGGCTCGGCTTCGCCGGCTACATCATCGCCATTGACCGCACTCCCAACGATTCCGGTCTCGCCCCGTTGCTGGTTGATCTGGTCGTGGCGACGGTGCTCTACGGCGGCGTGTTGCTGGCGAACCGAGTGCGACGTGGCCCGGTTGAGGGGCCGACCGAATGGGCAGGCATCCGCGACCGCAGCGGCGTCGTCCAGTCGGTGTTCACCGGGGTGCTTCTCGGGGCAGGCAGCATCCTGCTGGTGATCGGGCTGCACCTCGGGCAGCTGGCGGTGATGGGAGTGCTCAACGCCCTGTACCCGCTCGGCACGGTGATCCTCGCCTACTTCGTGCTCAAAGAGCGGCTCAGCGTGCTGCAAACCGTTGGGATTGTGCTCGCCCTCGCCGCGTCGGCGTTGCTCGCGCTGGTCTAAGCGCGCCAGCCACAGGTCGGTAGGCTCGGCAGCGATGTCAACTATCCCGTTCTCGACCGCATCCGGCGCCGACGTCCGCGTGCGATTCTGTCCGTCGCCCACCGGTACGCCCCACGTCGGCCTCGTGCGCACCGCCATGTTCAACTGGGCGTACGCCCGCCACACCGGCGGCACGATGCTCTTCCGCATCGAAGACACCGACGCCGAGCGCGACAGTGAAGAGAGCTACCTCCAGATTCTCGACGCTCTCAGCTGGATGGGCATCGACTGGGACGAGGGAGTCGAGAAGGGCGGACCCCAGGCGCCGTACCGGCAGTCGCAGCGCACCCCGATCTACCTCGACATGATCCAGCGGATGACGGATGCCGGCCTGCTCTACGAGAGCTACGTCACCCCCGACGAGATGGAGTCACGCAATCGCGCGGCCGGCCGCGACCCGAAGCAGGGTTACGACAACTTCGAGCGCGAGCTCACCGACGAGCAGCGTGCTGCATTCCGCGCGGAGGGTCGTTCGCCCGCGCTACGCCTTCGCGTGCCCGACGAAGACCTGAGCTTCGACGACCTGGTGCGCGGGCCGATCACTTTTCCGGCGGGCAGTTTCACCGACTTCGTCGTGGTGCGCCCGAACGGCGTGCCGCTGTACACCTTCGTCAATCCGGTCGACGACGCGCTGATGGGCGTGACGCATGTGCTGCGCGGTGAAGACATTCTGTCGAGCACTCCGCGCCAGATTGCGCTCTACCTCGCCCTGATCGAGCTCGGGGTGACCGACTTCGTTCCGCGCTTCGGGCACCTGCCGCTCGTACGCGGCGAGGGAACCAAGAAGCTCAGCAAGCGCGATCCAGAATCCAGCCTGTTCCACCACCGCGACCGCGGCTTCATCCCCGAGGGACTGCTGAACTACCTGGCACTGCTCGGCTGGTCGATCGCGCCAGACCGCGACGTGTTCAGCCGCGACGAGTTCGTGGCGGCCTTCGACATCGCCGACGTGAACCCGAACCCGGCCAGCTTCGATCAGAAGAAGGCAGACTCGATCAACGGCGACCACATCCGGATGCTGGCCGCCGACGACTTCGAGGCCC
>JBDUBG010000191.1:0-3265 GCA_040004215.1 Pseudolysinimonas sp.
GTCTCGTCGGCGGACCAGAAGGTTACGGAATACCATCGAGCCGATGAGCACCCACCCATACGAGGACCTGTTGCGCGACACCTTCGAAAACGGTGCGCAGAAAACCGACCGCACGGGCACCGGCACGCGCAGCGTGTTTGGCCGCCAGTTGCGGTACGACCTCTCTCAGGGCTTTCCGCTGATTACCACGAAGCGCGTGCACTTCACGTCAATCGCCTACGAGCTGCTGTGGTTTCTGCGGGGCGAGAGCAATGTGGGGTGGCTGCGCGAACACGGGGTGACCATCTGGGACGAATGGGCGGATGCCGCGGGTGAGCTCGGGCCGGTCTATGGCGTGCAATGGCGCTCCTGGCCCACCCCCTCTGGTGGCCAGATCGACCAGATCTCGGACGTGATCGATCAGATCCGCGTCAACCCGGATTCCCGTCGGTTGATCGTGTCGGCCTGGAATCCGGCCGACATCCCCGCGATGGCGCTGGCGCCCTGCCACGCGCTGTTCCAGTTCTACGTCGCTGACGGCAAGCTGTCGTGCCAGCTGTACCAACGCAGCGCCGACCTGTTTCTCGGCGTGCCGTTCAACATCGCGAGCTACGCGCTCCTGACCCACTTGGTCGCCGCTCAGACCGGGTACGAGGTGGGTGACTTCGTCTGGACGGGCGGCGATTGTCACATCTACGACAACCACGTGGAGCAGGTGGTCGAGCAACTCAGCCGGGAGCCCTTCCCGTTGCCGAGGCTGACCATCACGACTCAGCGTGACAGCATCTTCGACTACACCTTCGACGATTTCGAGCTGCACGACTACCAACATCACCCGGCCATCCGCGGATCCGTCGCGGTATGAGTCTCGGACTCATCTGGGCTCAGGCGTCGAACGGTGTTATCGGCGCAGACGGGGGGATGCCCTGGCGTGTCCCTGAGGACTTGGCTCATTTCAAGGAACTCACGATGGGCTCGGCGGTCGTGATGGGTCGCCGCACCTGGGACTCATTCCCTGACCGTTTTCGCCCACTGCCGGGACGCCGCAACATCGTGCTGACGCGAGACCCCTCCTGGGAGGCTGTGGGGGCCGAGGTAGTCCATTCGCTCGACGAGGCGCTTGCCGTGGACCCGGCGCCCTGGATCATTGGCGGAGGTCAACTTTTCGCCGCCACCATCTCCCTGGCCGACCGCCTCGAGGTCACCGAGATCGCTGTCTCACCGGATGTCGACGCCCACGACGTCGCGTTCGCCCCAGCGATCGACCCCTCGTGGAGTTCCAGCGTGGAGCTGGCCGACGTCCCGTGGCTCACCTCCCGCACCGGCTTGGGCTACCGATTCGTGAGCTACACCCGCGTCTGACACCCGCGCCTGACGCCTGACGCCTGACGCCCGACGCCTGACGCCTGACGCCTGACGCCTGACACCCGATGCCTGACGCCTGACCGCTGCACGCTGCTTCACACTTCCCCTGCTTCTGCCCTCCATCTGCGGTCGCGGAGCCGGCGGTGAAGACGGCGCCAGATTTCTCGCCCGCTCCGCCCGCCCGGCCGACCCTCGCCCGCGCACTCTGCAATCTGCGTGGGATCTCGCGTGCCCAGGTATTCACTCGACTTCCCACGCAGATTGCGGAGTGTCCCATGTGGCCGGGGTGCTTCCTTCACTGATGTTGCCTTCCGGGGTGCTTCCTTCCGTGACGTTGCCTCCTGGGGTGCTTCCTGACGGGGTGCTTCGTTCCGGGATGCTCCTCCCGGATGCTTCCTCCCCGCATGCTTCCTCCCCATCCGCCGCACTGCTGTTCGGCTCCCCGTAGGCAGCGCATGCCCTCCACGCTGCCGGAAGGTCGACGAACATCGTGCGATGTACTACGTCGAGGCGGCCCTTCGAAAACGTGGCGGAGTCGCGCGCACCGGGGAGTTGGTAGCCGACGGGATCGATCCCTTCTTCATCGAACTCGCGACCGACATGCGGCGCATCACCCGCTTGCGCCAGGGCTGGTACGCGGTGAACGACCTCGACCCGGTCCTGAGCCAGGCCATCCGGCTGGGTGGCACCCTCGCCTGTCGGAGTGCCCTGCAGTGGCACGGCGTCGACACGGGCGATGGACGTCTCCATCTGGCTCTCGGGTCGGGTCGACGGCCCAGCGTCGGCGACGGGGTGGTTGTGCACTGGACCCGAACGCCTCTGGATCGGCGACGGCCGGCGGTGCAGCGAGAGGAGGCTGAGCGGCAGGCGGCGCGGTGCGCGGCGGTGCCGCAGCCCGCTAACCTGGAACGCGTGTCGACGCCAGAGAATCCCTTCGGACAGGTGCTCGTCGCGCTCGTGACTCCGTTCACAGCCGACGGTGAAGTGTTGTGGGCTGACGTCGAGAAGCACATCGACGACGTCATCAATCAGGGTGCAGACGGCATCGTCGTCACGGGCACCACCGGCGAGACCAGCACGCTCACTGACCCGGAGAAGATCAAGCTTGTCGAGGTCGCCAAGTCGGTCGCCGACGGGCGTGCCAAGGTCATCACGGGGGGCGGATCCAACGAGACTGCCCACGCCATCCAGCTGTACAAGCGCAGCGAGAAGGCCGGCGCCGACGGTGTCATGATCGTCACCCCCTACTACAACAAGCCAACGCAGGCCGGGGTGCTCACGCACTTCCGCATGATCGCCGACGCGACCGATCTGCCGGTGATTCTCTACGACATCCCGGGGCGCACCGGCATCCCGATCAAGTACGAGACGATCCTGCGTGCGGCCAAGCATCCCAACATCCGCGCCGTCAAAGACGCGAAGGGTGACCTCAGTGAGGTCAGTCGTGTGCTGAACCAAACCGACCTGATCTACTTCGCCGGCGACGACGCGATGGCGCTGCCGACACTCGCGATCGGCGGAACCGGTGTGGTGGGTGTGACCGCCAATGTCGCCGCAGCGCCGTACCGCGCCATCATCGACGCGGTCAACAACAACGACCTCGCTACCGCAACGGCCGAGCACAAGGCGCTCGAACCATTGGTTCGCGCCGTCATGACGCACGTGCCCGGTACCGTCGCAGCCAAATACATCCTCCACGGACTCGGCCGCATCTCGAGCCCCCGCGTTCGGCTCCCGTTGGTCGGCCCCGAAGAATCCGAGGCCGCGCTCATCGAAGACGAAATCGCACTCGTGGGCGAGATTCCGGGTGTCGATTTCTCTAACTTCCGTCCCGACCGCAACGCCGCCGCCGGTGGCGCATTGCCGAAGGTCGCGGGCACAACTCGCTAAGGACTCCATGCCAGGCACCGACCTCTTCGAC
>JBDUBG010000377.1:0-3262 GCA_040004215.1 Pseudolysinimonas sp.
GCTCCTTGCGGCGGAAACCGTCCGGGTCAGGCGGTTTCTCGTCCGCACTTTTGCCTACCGTAGCCCCGCCGCCTGTGGATGTCACGGAAAGGTCACTGGACGTACCTGACGAGTCGTCACAGCGGCACCAAAGAGCTTGGGAGTTGAGGCGACGACCACGGCCGCGACCACCGCCGCGCCCGCCACGCGCAGGGCTGAGCAGGCGGCGGCGAGGGTCGCACCGGTGGTCACGACATCGTCGACGAGCAGGAAGCGGCGCCCCGCCACGGGGACATTGACCTCGAAGACGCCGTCGAGGTTGCGGGCGCGCTGCTCAAACGAGAGCGTCTTCTGCGCGAGGTGCTGTCGAGCCGGCGCGAACACCCGCGCGCGGTCGAGGCCGGCGCGACCCACCAGTGACGCGACGGGATCGAAACCACGCCGGCGGCGTGCGTGCCGTGAACCGGGCACCGCCACCACTTCGACTCCCTCGAGGTTAAGCGAGCCGCTGGCCTCGGTCACGGCGACCGCGAGCGCCGGCGCGATCACTCGCGCGAGGTCGGCTCTGCCGTGCTCTTTGAACGCCAGGATGACCGCCCGCGTGACGCCGTCGTAGTCAAGCCCCGAGAACACCGGCGTGCCATCGGGCAGTCGTCGGCCACTCGGCTCGGGCGTCAACGCGCTGCGGCAGTCTGCGCACACCGCTCGATCAGGCAATCCGCAGCCAGCGCACTCCACGGGGAGCAGCAGTGCGAGCGCGTCGAGTGCGGCGTCACGGACGGTGTCGAGGCGAAAGAACATGACCCCAGGCTCGCTGCACCGTCATCGCCGCGCTAACTCCTCACGACATCCGGGGATAACCGCTACTGCTGCGAAGCCAGGAAGGACGCGTTAAGACCGGTGTCTTGCCACCCGAAGCTGCCGCTCGGGCCGAACACCGAACCCGAGGAGTCGAGCACTCGGATGCCGTCGTTGCGGTTGCCTCCGACAATCGCGACGCCTCCGTCGACCGAACCGAGCGACTCCTTCATGCCGCCCAGGTCATAGGTAGTGACGGCGGAGGAGGCGTCGTCCTGGGTGAGTGCGGCGATCGTGCTGCTGCTGACCCAGGTCGCGCCGAGCAGAGCGGCGTCTCCGATGGCGAGAAAGATCGGCTGGCCCAGAGCAGTCGGCACCAGATCCTTGTCGCGGATGATCCCGGCCACCAGCAGCTTCGGCCCTGACGAGGTCTGCGCCGCGATGAGTAGCCGGGTGCCGTCGCGCGACACGCTCATCGACGCCACCTGCCCCTCCAAACCGAAAGCGACAGGATGTGGTTTGTTCGCCGTGTCGTAGGCAATGATCGCCCCGGGGCGAGCCGTCGGAACGCTCCACACGAAGCCCTCTGGATCCATCGAGGGCACCGCGAGGCCCGCCCGCGAGTCGAGGAGTACTGGCGAAGCCGTTCCCCGCACGATCGACACCCCGCCCGCGCTCAACGTTGCGACCTGGTCTCCCATGCGCCCGACCGCCGCGCCGACGGGCGCGAGCTTGTCGATCGCCAAGCCGAGTCCCGGAAGGGGACGAACTGACCCGCCCACCAGAGTGCCGAACACGCCCTTCTCGAAGCCGACCGGATCGGTCAGCACCGACTCGAATCGATCGGGATCCGGTCCGTCACTCGTGGTCACCGGAAAACCCCCGACCGTGATCGACACGCTGGGCGACCCGAGGCTGCCGAGGCTCTGCGTCAATTGCTGCGTCATCCGCCGCTTGCCTATCGCCGACTCGGATGAAACCTGAGAGGTCAGATCAACCGTCGCACTTCCCGGGGCGATCACCGGCGCACCAGTCAGCTCGGTCCCATTCGGGAATGCCGACACCACGACGCCGCCGCCCAGCCAGTCAGGCGGCCCGAGAAGAAGTGCCTTCACAACGCGTGTCGCGACCTGGGTCGAGTCGGCGTACCAGCGTCGATCGGGCACCAGATATTGAAAGCTTGGGTCGAAGAAGAACAGGTCATAGGGGTGAAAGATCGTGCCGAAGCGGTTCGGGGTCAGGATCGTGCCGTCGGGCGCCGCCGAAATGCGCCACTCGCCCTTCGGGTCCTTCGCGAAGTGAAACTGCAAGAGCTGAGTGCGCGCGACAGCGGCGATGGAGTACTGGCCGTCGACACCGACGGCAGCAGAGACAGTCACCGCGAGTTGCAAGTCATTGGCGCCCACCACTGTCGAGTCGATCGGACTCGTGCTCACCAACGCCCCGGCGTTGGGGTTCCATGTGCTCCGGATCTTGTCGCTGAGATACTCCCGCGCGATTGCATAGTTGGCCTGAGAGTTGCGCCCCGCCTTGATGAATCCCTCGAGGATCTGCTGCTGACTCGCGCCCTTGACCGGCCTTTCAGGCAGCGAGAGCAGCGCGGCGTCACCGCCGTTGCTATCGATAGTGAGCTTCGAGACGCCTCCACCGGTCGGGATGTTGGCGCAGCCCGCCAGCACCAGAAGCGCGCCAAGCATCGCTAGTGCGGCCAGCAGTCGGGGGCATCGTCGAGCCTCGAGTTGGATCATGCTGTGTCGCCCTCGCCCCGAGGAACCTCACTCGGCAACTCCTCACCCAGCATCTCCTCTGGCGGCAAGTCAAGCGGCGATCCCAGCACCAGATCGCCGAACTGACGCGGCAGTGTCAGCCGGAAACAGCTGCCCTGCCCCGGCTCCGACCAGACGTCGAGCAGGCCGCCGTGAACGACGGCGTCCTCTTGCGAGATCGCCAATCCGAGGCCGGTGCCGCCGGTGGTGCGGCGGCGTGAGGGATCTGCTCTCCAGAAGCGATCGAACACTCTCTCCATGTCGGCGCGACTCATGCCGATTCCGTGATCGCGCACCGCAATGGCCACCGCTTCGGCGTCGCTGTCGACATACACGTCGATCGGAAGGCTTTCACCGTGATCGATTGCATTGCCGAGCAGGTTCTGCAGGATGCGCCGCACTCGTCGGGCGTCGATGTCGGCCTCGAAGTAACCACCGGGCGCCACGAGCCGGATCTCGGTCTGTTTCTCTTCTGCGAGCGGCGCAACTGCCGAGATCGCATCTTCGACCAGGCGCACCAGGTTGGTCGGATCGGTTTCGAGTTGCACAGCACCCGCGTCGTAGCGGCTCATCTCGAGAAGGTCGGCGAGCAGCAACTCGAAGCGCTCCGTCTGCGCGTGCAGCAACTCTGCCGTTCTGGCTGTCGCAGGCGGGAAGGTATCGCGCTGGTCGTAGAGCACATCGCCAGCCAGGCGGATCGTCGTGAGCGGGGTGCGCAG
>JBDUBG010000206.1:0-3253 GCA_040004215.1 Pseudolysinimonas sp.
ATGCTGTCGAGCTTCTTGCGCAGATAGCTCACATACTGATCGACGATGTTCGGATCGATGTAGCTGCCAGAACCCCAGATGGTGTCGAGGATCTCGGCGCGGGCGAGGACCTCCTCTGGGCGCGAAGCGAGCAGACGCAGCAGGTCGAACTCTGTGCGACTGAGTCGTGCTTCTGTGTCGCCGACCGCGATCCGCTGGGATGCCAGGTCGATGGCCAATCCGCCGATCTCGAACTGGGTCGGCGCGAAGGTCTCCCGGCGGCGCAGGGCGCGGAGCCGCGCGGCTAGCTCGGCGAATGCGAACGGCTTCGTGAGGTAGTCGTCTGCTCCGGCATCCAATCCGCGCACTCGGTCGTCGACGGCGTCGCGTGCGGTGAGCAAGATGATGCCGATCCCGCGCTCCTGGTCGCGCAGGCGACGGCAGAGTTCGAAGCCCGACATGCCGGGCATCATGACGTCAAGCACGGCGATGTCGTACTTCTGCTGACTCGCCAGGCTCATGGCGCGGATGCCATCGGCCGCGACATCGACCTCATAGCCCTCGCCGACCAGCCCGCGAGCGAGCAGCGCAGCCATCTCGACTTCGTCATCGACGACCAAGACTCGCATTGCGCGCTCCCCTTTTCCTGCGTGATCCAGCCACGGGTGGCTCGATCTTAGTTGGGCCGTTCGGGAGACGAACTGCGGGGCGCGTCCCTGAAAGGCTTCTCACCCCTGGAGGTCTTGTGAGAGGGCTTCTCACGATGTTGGTCAGAGACCATGACACCAAAGGCAGACGAGAGGAGCGACATGACAACGCTGCACTACGGCACGCTTCGGCGCTCTCCGGGGCTGGCCAGCGCGCTGGCTCGTCTTCGGGTCGGGCCGTCGGCCGTCGTGGTGGGAGCCATCGCGCTGCTTGTCAGTTGGCTCGGATCTTGGAATCCCTCGTACTGGGGAGATGAGGCCGCGACGGTGTTGTCGGCTCAGCGGCCGCTTGGCGAGCTGATCGCCGAGGTGCGCAACGTCGACGCCGTTCACGCGGTGTACTACCTGTTCATGCACTTCTGGATCGGAGCATTCGGGCCATCAGAGCTCTCGACCCGATTCCCGAGTGCGATTGCCGTCGGAGCACTTGTCGCGGGCACCGTCGTCTTGGGCTCTCGACTTGCTGGCCTCCGCTATGGGCTGATCGCCGGACTGGTCTGCCTCGTCCTGCCGCGCACCACCTACCTCGGCACCGAAGCCCGTTCGTATGCCCTCGGCACTGCTGCGGCGGTCTGGGTCACGGTCTGGTTCGTCGGGCTGCTGCGGCGCCGTGAGCGGCATCTGCGCCCCTGGCTGATCTACGGGGTGCTGGTGGGACTAGCGAGTTGCCTGTTCTTGTACCTGATTCTGCTGCTGGTCGTCCACGGTGCCGTCCTGGTCACCTCGCGCGTCGGTCGCCGACAACTGGGACATTGGTTCCGTGCCGCGCTCGTCTGCGGCGTCGTCGCCATCCCGATCGTGGTCATGGGATACCTGGAGCGATCGCAGATCGCCTTCTTGGCGGTCCGCAAGTATGCCAACCCGGCGAATGTGTTGGTGCAGCAGTGGTTCAGCGACTCGGGTGGTGGCCTGGTTGCCGTGCCGATCATCGCCTGGGCGCTCATCCTCGTGGGCGCCGCCGTCGTGGTCTGGCGGACCGCACGCCACGAGCCGGGCGCGGTGCTCGAGAACCGCAGTTCCGACCGCGATGTGCTGCGGCTCGGCCTGGCCTGGTTGGTGCTGCCGACCGCAATCCTGCTGGCGGTGGATGCCTGGATCGCGCCCACATACAACGTTCGCTACCTCTCGTTCAGCACACCGGCGGCCGCCCTGCTGATCGCGTTGGGCGTCGTGGCGATGGGCCGGCTGGTTGCCGCTCGGGTGCACAGCGCTGACCGTGGTGACCGTGGTGACCGTGCGGGCCGCCGAGTAGTGACGGGGGTCGTCATCGCTTCGCTCCTCGTCGTCTTCGCCGCTGTCGCAGTGCCCGGCTACCTTGCCCAGCGCGGTCAGTATGCCAAGGACGGCGGCAGCGACTGGCGTCAGACCGCCGACTGGATGGACTCACACGCCGAGCAGGGCGACTCCGTCGTCTTCGACGAAACCATCAAACCGTCGCGCAAACCTGAGTTGGCGTATCGCCTGTACCCCCAGGATTTCGCTGCGGTGACGGTGCCAGAGGTGATCACCCCGTACTACGACTTGCCCGCGATCTGGGATCAACTAGCACCGCTGGACAGTATCCGCTCCGAACTCCAGGGTGCCGGTTCCGTGTGGGCGATCGAGCTGCCGACTCACGGCGACACTCCGTTAGACGTTCAGGATCTCACCCAGCACGGCTACCGCGTCGTCGCTACCCATCTCGTGCACCGCATCGAGATCTACCAACTGCAGAAGGAGAACGCATGACCGAGTCGATCGTCGTGGTGCTGCCGACGTACAACGAGCGTGAGAACCTCGAGGGGATGATCCAGCGGCTCCGAACCAGCGTGCCCGAGGCCAGCATCCTCGTCGTCGACGACGGGTCGCCAGACGGCACTGGCGCGCTCGGGCGGCAGCTCGCCGCATCCGACTCCCGCGTGCAGGTACTCCAGCGCACTGCCAAACAGGGGCTCGGAGCGGCCTACCTAGCTGGCTTCACCTGGGCGCTCGCGCACGGCGCTGAGGTCGTGGTCGAGTGCGACGCTGACGGTTCGCACCAGCCAGAGGAGTTGCCCCGTCTGCTCGCCGCCCTCCCCGACCATGACCTGGTGGTGGGATCGCGCTGGGTGCGCGGCGGCCGGATCGTCAACTGGCCGTTGTCGCGCCGGTTGCTCTCTCGAGGCGGCAGCCTCTATGCGCGCGCTCTGCTGCGGTTGCGCGAGCGCGATGTGACCGGTGGGTACCGTGTTTTCCGCGCCGACGCGCTGCGAGCCATCGGGCTCGGAAGGGTCGACAGCCTGGGCTACTGCTTCCAGATCGAGATGCTGTGGCGTGCCGAGCGCGCCGGACTGCGCGTCGCTGAGGTGCCGATCACCTTCGTCGAGAGGGCGCACGGTGTTTCGAAGATGACCGGCAACATCGCCGGCGAAGCAATGCTGCGCGTCACCGTCTGGGGGCTGCGTGAGTGGGTAGACCGGATGCGCGGTCGCGAGGTTGCTGCGGTTCCCCTCTCGCGTGCCGCGGTGCGGAGCTAGACCGCTTTCATCAGACGGCGCAGTTCGTCGAGCTGGCCGCGAACCGCATCCGGAACCCGGTCGCCGAAGCTG
>JBDUBG010000371.1:0-10953 GCA_040004215.1 Pseudolysinimonas sp.
ATTTTTGAGCTCCAGCGCTTCGCGGGCGACCGCCGTTGACTCGGCCCGCGCTGTCGGCGAATGGATCGGAACAGGGATGACCCCGACCGTCCCATCGGCGTGTGCGCTATTGATAACCGAGCCTCGGTCGAGGTCCGCCTGGGTCACCGTGTAGTCCACGGTGCAGTCGGCGGATGCCCCAGCCGCCAGGGAGGTGAGCGACGCGCAGGTGTTGATGGCCGACCCCGAGCCGTTGTTGGTATCCGTCACCACCAACGACGACACGAGGGTGTTGGTGTTGTTGGTCACGGTGACGGTGAAATGGAGATGGTTGCCCACCGCGTCGAACGTCGGTTCAAGGACCGACTTGGTGATCTCGAGCTCGCCCGCGATGATCGCCGTCGACGTTGCGGAAGCCTGCGGAGCGTTGATGGCGACGCCAGCGGGATCGAGGGCGCTGGCGTCGACGAAGTTGGTGACCTGCCCGGCGTCGAGGTCGGACTGCGTGACGGTGTGCGTTGCGGTGCAACTCGCGGTGGCTCCCGGCGCCAGCACCGAAGGAAGGGTCGAGCAGGTGTTGGTGAAAGCATCGACGATCGCGAGGTGGTCGAGCGTCACGTTGCCCTCGTTGGACACGTTAATCGTGTACTCCAGGATGTCTCCGACGGCATCGAAGGTGGGTTGGTCCGCCACCGACTTGGTGAGGTCGATGCTCGCCGTCTGAATTGCGCTGCTCGTCGCGGTATCGCTGAACGGTCCGATCGTGGCTCCACTGGGAACAGTCCCGCTCGTCGAGGCGGAGTTCGCGAAGGAGCCGGCGTCCAGGTCTGCTTGGGTCACCGCGTGGCTGGCCGTGCAGGTGATCGTGGCGTGGGGCAGCAACGTCGCGTTGTTTATGTTGCAGGTGAAACCGGGCGCGGGATCGGTGACGGTCACGGCAGTGAGGGTGACGTTGCCGTCGTTCGTCACCGTGGTGTCATACGCGAGGACATCGCCGACGGTGGCGTACGTCATGTGGTCAACGACGTGGGAGATCGCTAGGCCAGAGACCCTCGCGATTGTCGTCACCCGGGTGCTGGGGGCGGAGGCGACTGATCCGCCGTAGACGGCTGCGGTGGCAGTCGCGGTGTTCGTCACCGATCCGGTGTTCGTCTCGGCCTGAGTCACGAGGTGGGACCCGGTGCAGGTTCGGGAGGCACCAGGAGCGAGCGCGCCCGCTGGACACGAGATCCCGGTCGCCGCGGCGTCGGTGATCGCGACCGACGACACCGGCAGGGTGCCCGTGTTGGTGACCAGGAAGCTGTAGGAGAGCGTGTCGCCGGCACCGATCAAGCCATCCGAGTTGGTGTCACTGAGCGGCGCGGCGCTCTTCGCCAGCGAGATGGATGCGGTGCTGAGGTCGAAGGTCGGCCCGATGAAGCTGATCCCTTCGTCGAGCGCGGTGCCCGTTGCGTCTTCGTCGCCGACGATGACCACCATGCGGATGACGGGTGCAGCCGGATCTGCCACGAACCCCATCCACCGGGTAGTGCCATTGCCGCAGCCCAAGGAGTCGTTGTCGCATGCGGACTGCGGCAGATAGCTCGGGCCGGGCACGACGACCTGACTGGACAGGAGCACGTTGCCGACGCCGTAGAGACGAACGACCGCGGCGACTCCTTTGCCGTCGGTACGGGTCTCGAGGTCGCCGAACCACGCTCCGAATCCCAGAACGGGGCGACTGAAGGTGAACTCGATGGCGTCGCGCGTGGTGGATTCACCGGCGCCACCCGTTTCGGCATAGGCGAAGCCCCTGGGGCAGGAGGCGCTGCCGCCGATCAGTGCTGTCGGCCGGGGCGCGTCGCCCTGCATGCTGGTTCCGGCGTCAGTACAGGTGCCGGCGCCTTGATTCGACGACGGCCCGACGTAAACCGGAGATGCGGCCGCGGAATAGCGGGTCCGCGTGACCGTCGTTGTCGTGCCATCTGCGGCAGTCGGAAGACTGGTAATGGTGCCAGACGGAAGGATCGCGGGCGCCTGCGCCGTTCCGCCTTTAGCGGTCACCGAAGCCTTCCAGGCAGAATTCAGCAACGAGGTGCTTGCGCGCGCGGCGGCGGTCGTGCCGCCCACCTCATTGCTGTAGGCCGAGGTGGTCGCCGCGTTTGCGGCGAGGCTCGCCGGAAAAACGAGCACGACGGCGATAAACGCGGCAATGCACATGATCAAGCGGCGAGATGCCAAGGGAACTCGATTCGAGTTTGCTCACCATACCTCCCGCACATGTCTGCGAGCCATGAATCGAGTCCATTGCGGCATTGACGCCGTGCTCTCTTGCTCGGGATGCGGGCGTTCTCGGCGGGACTTCCGACGTGTTTCCGCGGTACCCTAGAGGTTTACGCTCACGCCGGTTCCGCCTCTGTGCGGCGCCTCCAGGACGAGAGGGTCCACCATGACGAACGTTCTTCACGAAACCATTTGGCTCACTCAGACCGCCCGCGATCAGCTGCAATCAGAGCTCGATGGGCTCGACCGTCGCGCGGCTCCTAGCCCCGAGATCGAGGCGCGCATTCGCGAACTTCGGGCGCTGCTGCGCCGCGCTGAGGTGGGAGACAAGCCCGATGATGGGCTCGTCGAAGCGGGCATGACGATCACCGTTCAATTCGACGGCGACTCCGCTCCTGCCACATTCCTGCTGGGACAGCGCGCGAATGCAGAAAGTGACCCGTCGGTTGACATCGACGTCTACCCCCCGTCGTCGCCGCTCGGTACCGCGATCGCTGGTCGATACCCGGGTGACAGGTTTCAGTACCTGGCGCCGTCGGGAGCCGAGCTCAGCGGTCGCATCGTTGCCGCCGTTCCGTTTCGAAGCTCCTGACATGACGTTCGCAGAGAAGGTCAGCTCGCTCTTTCGACGTCAGCGACCCGTTACCCGTGAAGACGCCGCCGAGATTGCCGACTGGGTCAACGAGGGCGGTGCCTATGATCCGGCTGGCCCGCCTCCCGTGGTCGACGACGTGGGCGGCACAGATCAAGGGCGCTCTCGCTCACGCCGAAAGAGGTCGGGGCCTCGATGAAACCGCCGCGCTTCCTGCAAGATGGGGAGCGCATCATCACTAGGAGGGCCACCATGGACAAGACGATCGCGACCGCCGAGGAGGCGATTGCCGACATCCCGGATGGCGCCTCGCTGGCCGTCGGCGGGTTCGGCCTGGTGGGGGTGCCGATCACCCTGATCCGGGCGCTGCTGGCCCGCGGCACCACCGACCTCTCGGTGGTCTCGAACAACTGCGGGGTGGACGGCTGGGGGCTGGGGATTCTGGTGGATGCCCGCCGCATCCGCCGCGTCACCGCTTCGTACATCGGCGAGAACAAGGAGTTCGCGCGGCAGTACCTTTCGGGCGAACTCGAGGTGGAGCTGACACCCCAGGGCACGCTGGCCGAGCGGATGCGCGCGGGCGGGGCGGGCATCCCGGCCTTCTACACGGCGACCGGCGTGGGCACGGTGGTGGCAAACGGAGGGATGCCGATCAAGTACGCGGCAGACGGCTCTGTCGAGCTCGCCTCAGAGCCGAAAGAGGTGCGGAGCCTCTCGACCTTCGGCAGCGCGCGCGAGTACGTGCTCGAACCGTCGATCGTGACCGACTTCGCCCTGGTGCGTGCTGCGGTCGGCGACCGAGCCGGCAACCTGCGGTTCGAAGAATCCACCCGCAACTTCAACCCGCCCGCCGCGATGGCCGGGCGCATCACGATCGCCGAGGTGGATCGCCTAGTCGAGGTCGGCGAGCTTGGCCCCGACGACATCCACCTGCCGGGGATCTTCGTCGATCGCATCGTGCAGCTCACCGCAGAGCAGTCGGCCGAGTTGCCCATCGAGAAGGTGACGACCCGCTGATGGCTCTGACTCGAAACGAGATGGCAGCGCGTGCCGCGCTCGAATTGCAGGACGGCAGCTATGTGAACCTGGGGATCGGCCTACCCACGCTCATCCCGAGCCACCTCCCGGTCGGCATCGATGTGGTGCTGCATTCTGAAAACGGAGTGTTGGGTGTCGGGCCGTATCCCGAGGAGGGACACGTCGACCCCAAGCTCATCAACGCCGGAAAAGAGACCGTGACCGTCATTCCGGGTGCCAGCTTCTTCGACTCGTCGCTGAGCTTCGCGATGATCCGCGGCGGTCGGGTGCAGACGGCGATCCTCGGAGCGATGCAGGTGTCGGTTCGCGGCGACATCGCCAACTGGGCGGTTCCCGGCAAGCTCGTCAAGGGAATGGGCGGGGCGATGGACCTGGTCAACGGCGCCGACCGCGTCATCGTCCTCATGGAGCACGTCGCCAAAGATGGCACCGCGAAGATCGTCGAGGAGTGCAGCCTTCCGCTGACCGGTGTGGGATGCGTCGATCGCATCATCACCGACCTCGCGGTGATCGATGTCACCGACGAGGGTCTCGTGCTTGTTGAGGTCGCCCCCGGGGTGACGGTCGACGAGGTGGTCGCGGCGACCGAGGCTCCGCTTCGGGTGGAGCCTAGAAGATAATCACCGGCTTCACCGTGACGCCGCTGTGCATGTCGGCGGCGGCTTGATTGATCTCGTCGAGCGTGTAGCGCTTTTCGAGCTTCTCGAGCGGGAGGCGACCAGCTGAGTGCATGGCGACAAGTTGGGGGATGAGCGCTCTCGGATCGGTGTCGCCCATCGTCACCCCACGCAGCACCTTGCCGGTGAGGATCCCCTGGATGTCGACGGGGATTTCGGTGCCCGGCGGCGGTGCACCGCACACCAGAACCGTTCCCCTTGTGGCGGCAGCGTCGAGCGCCCCACGGGCCACTGCGGGGTTTCCGGTGGTGTCGAAACTCTTGTCCACTCCGTGACCCCCGGTGATGGCGGCGATCCGCGCAGCGACGTCTTCCGTCTTCGCGTTGATGGTCGCGGTCGCGCCGAGTTCGCGGGCCAGGTCGAGTCGATCATCGACGATGTCGATCGCGATCAGTGCCTTGGGCCAGCGGGTCTGCGCAGCGATGACGCCCGAGAGCCCAACCGCCCCCGTGCCGTAGACGGCGACAATGTCATCGGCCCCGGGATCGAGCACGTTCCACATCGACCCGAATCCGGTGATCACGCCGCAGCCCATCGGGGCGAGCGTTGCGAGGTCGGCATCCTGCGCCACCTTCACGATCGATCGCTCGTCTGCCAGCGCGTATTGGCCGAAGGACGACTGACCAAAGAAGTGCGAGGCGATGGGGTCGCCGTCTCGGGTGATCGTTGCCGAGTCCCCGCCTCGCAATGTTCCGAGAAGGTTGCGCGGCAACCAGGTGTCGCAGTACGCCGGGTGGCCGGACAGGCAGCCATCGCACGCACCGCACGAGGTGAAACTCAGGAGCACCTTGTCGCCTGGCACCACCGATGACACCCCGGCCCCCACGCGTTCCACGGTGCCGGCTCCCTCGTGACCGATGATGCCGGGGGTCGGAAACGGGATGCCGCCCGCCATCACACCGAGGTCGGTGTGGCACAGCCCTGATGCGGTGAGCTTGACGAGGACCTCACCCGTGCCCGGTTTGCTGAACTCCACGTCAGAGACGACGAACTCACCGGCCTGAAGCACGGCGGCGCGCCCCGTTGTCACGGCGTGACGCCTTCGTCCAGATTGAACACGATCGACTTCGAGCGCAGGTAGCTGCTGAGCGCTTCTGGACCGTATTCGCGACCGAAGCCGGACTTCTTCACCCCGCCGAACGGCACAGAAGGATCGAGCATCGCCCACCCATTGATCCAGATGATTCCCGCCTCGAGCCGAGCTGCGACACGGTGTGCCTTCGCGAAGTTGGCCGTCTGGATCCCGCTTGCGAGCCCGTATGGAGTGCTGTTGGCAAGGCTGATGGCCTCCTCCTCAGTGTCGAACGGCTGAACCGTGAGCACCGGTCCGAACACTTCTTGCGCGACGGCGGGATTGTCGTTGTCGACATCCGCGAGGACGGTCGGTGCGTAGAAGAAGCCGCCGTCGAGGTCGACCGGGTGACCGCCGGTGACCACCCGAGCGCCGGCGGCCTGTGCCAACTCGACGAGGCTGATCACCTTATCGAGCTGGTTCTTCGACGCCAGAGGTCCGATGACGGTGTCTGGCTTCGTGATGTCGCCGAACGGCACGCCGGGCACCGCGTTCTCGAGGATCCCGAGCACGACGTCATAGAGCGGGCGCTCGACGAGGAGCCGCGGCCCGGCCATACAGAACTGTCCGGCGTTGAAGACGAACGCCGAGATGATGGTCCCGATGGCCTGGTCGAGGTTCGCGTCCGCGAACACGATGTTGGCGGCGTTTCCGCCCAGCTCCGCGGTAACCGGGCGAAGCGCCCGGCCGGCGAGTTCCGCAACGCGCGAGCCGACCTCAGTGGATCCGGTGAAAGCCACCTTGTCGACCTGGGGGTGAGTCACGAGGTGGTCGCCGAGCGCCGCGGCCGATCCGGTGATGACGTTGAAGACGCCGTCCGGAACACCCGCCTCCTTCAAGATCTCGGCGATGAGCAGGGCAGAGAGAGGGGTGTCACTGGCGGGTTTGTGAACGACCGTGTTGCCGGCGATCAGAGCCGTCGCGATTTTGGTCGATGACAGGATGAGCGGGAAATTGAAGGGGGTGATCGCCGCGACCACTCCGATCGGCTCCCGCCGCACGTACGCGTGGGTGTTCGCCGGGGTTTCACGGACGGAACCATCGAGATGCTGGCCGAGGCTCGCCGCGTACTCGTACTGAAGGGCCGAGTGCTCCACGTCGACAACCCGGGCGAGCATGATGGGCTTGCCGACATCTTGGCTCTCCGCGAGTGCGAGTTCCTCAGTGCGCGCACGCATGATGTCGTGAGCTTTCAGGAGGATTCGACCACGCTCGCGCCCGGACAGACCGGACCAGACTCCAGAGTCGAATGCGGCACGGGCTGCGGCGACGGCGTCGTCGACATCCGCGATAGTGGCCTTGGCGACATCGGTCAGCTTCTGCCCGGTCGCCGGTGCGATGACGTCTGTGCGCCCGCCATCCGATGCCTCGCGCCAGGTGCCACCGATGAAGAGACGGCCGGGCGCGAATTCAGTCTTGTGGATTGTCATGATGGGTTCTCTTTCTCGAGTTCGTCAGTCGTTGCAGTGGGTCAGTTCGAGCCGTCTGCGATGCTCTCGAGCAGATCGACGAATGCTGCCGGATCTTCCTGGAACGGTGCATGCCCGTGCGCGATCCGCACGACGTCTGCGCCACTGCGCGCAGCCTGCGCCTCCTGGAACGCGGGCGGCAGCACGGCGTCTTTCTCGGTGAGGATGTAGGTGGTCGGCTTGGACTTCCAGGCAACCCGAGTCACTGCTTCGTCGAACGAGGCGGCGGACTGTGGCCGGAACATGTCGGCGAGGGTCTCGGCCGCCTCGGCAGGCGTGCCAGGAGGGAAGTCCGCGGCGATGATCGCGATGCGGGCATCTCGGTTGGCGCCCATCGTGACCTGGCCGTCAGCGGTCGACCAGACGGGCGGGAGCTCTCCGCCGAGCGCACTGACCGCGCTTTCGCCGGACTCGGGAGCGAATGCCGCAACGTAGACGACGCGCGCGACGTTCGGGTGATCGCCCGCCTGCGTGACGGGAACGCCTCCGTACGAGTGGCCGACGAGCATGACGGGGCCGTCCGTTGCGGAAAGTGCGGCGGTGATCGCGGCCGCATCCGACTCCATGGGGAGGGTGGATCCGGTGGATGGCAGTTCGAGAGCATCGACCTGCCAGCCGCGCTGTTGCAGGATCGGGAGGATGGGCGCGAACTCCCATGCACCCACCCAGGCGCCGTGGACAAGGACAATGCGAGGCCGAATTGCGGTCATGGTGATATCTCCTTTGACGACTGCGGTGTCGTCTGCAGCCACTTTCGGCCCGCAGCGGGAGTTGCGGTATCCGTCGAATTACGTAATTGCGAGGTCCACGATGGTGGCCTCGTACCAGACCGCGATCTGTGCACGTGACGTGAATCCGAGTTTGACGAGGATGCGCTGCACATGGGTGTCGACCGTGCGGACGGAGAGAACAAGGTCCTCTGCGATCTCGCGGTTGCGGCTACCGAGGTGGATGCGCATGGCCACCTCGAGTTCGCGCGCGCTGAGGCCCGTCGACCCGGCGGGGGGCTCAAGCGCGAGTGTGACAGCCTCCGCCGGATCAAGCTGCGCCCCCGCGAGGCTCAGCCGCTCATACGTCCGAGCGCCGAGGCGGTCACGGAGGAGGGCGACGCACCGGTCGTGATGCGCGCTCATCTGGGGACCGTAGACAGTGATGGCTGACCCGATGCGGCGCCACTGGGCATCCGCCGCTCCGAGCAGGATCGCCGATCGCTCATTCGGACCGCGTTCCGCGTTGGTCCAACTGAGTACTTCGAGCATGAGGCACGACCCGACCGGATCATCGAACCCGCGTTCGGCGCTGATCGCCTCGATCGCCAGACGCTCGGCGGCGTCGAGCTGGCCATCCACGAAGGCGGCGAAGGCCAGGGACCAGAGCGCGTGTGAGCGCATCCACATCTCGCCTGTGGCCTCGGCGGTTGCGAGCGCCGCCGTCGCGGCGTCTGCGGCGTGTGGCGCCCGCAGGTGGGCGAGAGCGGTGGTGAGGAGGAACTGTGCGAGCAGCGCTTCGCCGGGCTCTCCGTACGCCTGCGCGACGGCGATCGACGCAGTGAACTCCTGCCGAGCGCGGTCGGGATCGCCAGAGAACAACGCGTGCGTCCCGCGCCATCGATGGAGTTCCCATTCGGTGCGCGCGTCGGCAGGCTCGCCATTCGCTAATGCGGCCGCCTCGTCGAGCAAGGCCGCCGCGGCCCCGAGATCGCCCTGCAGCAGAGCCAACCACCCGGAGGTGAGAAGCGCCGAGATGCGGCTGGCGGCGGCGCCGCCAGGGAGCGCGAGGACGCGCGTGGCCCAGCCGCGTCCTTCCGGAAGGAACCCGCCAACCGCCCAGTGGTACCGGAGGTCGGAGAACAGCGCGAGGCCGGCATCGACGTCGGTGACGGTCGCGGTCGCGGTCGCCAGCGCGGCCTGCAACTCGGCCCGATCAGCGCGCAGAGTCGCGAGTCGCGCGACCTGACCGGGTCCGTACCAGCCGATCCGTGACTGCGCCGCGAGTCGCTGATAGTGACCGAGATGGCGGCGCGCGAGCAACGGGATGTGCCCAGCCTCCTCCGCGCGCTCGCGACCGTACCTTTTGATCGTTTCCAGCATCCGGAAACGCCCGCTCTCGCGGTCGGCCTCGACGATTGACTGCAGCACGAGCTGGTCCATAGTGTCGACGACCTCCCTCTCGTCGCCGTCGGCGACCGCGATCGCCGCGGCGAGATCGAATGAACCTGCGAATACCGAGAGCGCAGACCACACCTCGCGAGCGCGCTCCGTGCACAACTCGTAGCTCCAGTCGACGACGGCGCGAAGAGTACGTTGGCGGGCGACCGCATTGCGCGGGCCGCCGCGCAACAGGGTGAACCTCGAGGACAGGCGTTGCAGGAGTTCGTCGAGCGAGAGTGTCCGGAGCAGCGTCGCCGCGAGTTCGATCGCGAGCGGAAGCCCGTCGAGCGCCCGGCACAACTCGACCGCGGTGGCGATCTCGTCGGGAGTGAGAGCGAAGGTGGCGTTTGCAGCGCGCGCCCGCGCCTCCAGGAGCGCCACCGCATCCGCCAGCGTCGCCGTTCCCTGGGCGCTCGTCGACAGCGGCGGCACGGCGAACACGCGTTCGCCATCGAGTTCGAGCGGTCGACGGCTCGTTGCGATGACTGTGAGACCGGGCACGGCATTCAACAGTTCATCGACGAATCCAGCCGCGGCATCGATCAGGTGCTCGCAATTGTCGAGCACGAGCACGGTGGGTGTGCGACTCAGCTCGTGGGTGATCAACTCGATCGGGTCCCGCGCGGCCTGACCGGATACCGGCAAGGCGCGCAAGACGGCCATCGGCAGGCGGTGCGGATCTTCCAACGCCTCGAGCGGAACGAACCAGCACGCCAGGTCGGCAGAAGCCGATCTCTCGTTGGCGGCCCGGATCGCGAGCCGTGTCTTGCCGGCACCGCCCACTCCGGTGAGCGTGACGAGCCGCGACGATCCAAGCAGCCTCGCCAGAGTCTCAAGCTCGTGGCGTCGGCCCACGAACTCGTTGCGCGGCTCTCGGATCATGTCTGATCATAGACATCGTCGGCGCCCACTAGATTTGCAGGTGGAGCGCCGGGAAGTCTGGTCGGCAGTACCTTCGCTGCGACCAGAATGTGCCCATGGACGAATCCGTCTTTACCCTGCTCGTGCTGATCTGCGCGGCGTCAGTGGTCGCGGCCGTGTTCTCGAATCGGCTGACCCGGCTGCTGCGCGTGCCGACGCCCGCTCTCTTCCTGGTGCTGGCCGCGATCGCAGCACTCTTCCTCCCCTCGTTCAGCGATAGCGCGCGCCTCATCGACGAACGGGTGGTCAGCATCGCGCTGGTGTTCATCCTGTTCGACGGTGGGATGCATATCGGCTGGGCTCGATTTCGCAAATCGCTCGGGCCGATCACCTGGATCGGGATCGCCGGCACCGCGGTCACGGCCGCCGCGATCGCCGCTGCCGCGCACTTCATCTTCGGGTTCGAGTGGCAGGCCTCGCTGCTCCTGGGGGCTGCGCTCTCGCCCACTGACCCGGCTGTGGTGTTCTCGGTGCTGGGTCAACGCGAGATCTCGGGCCGCTCTGGCACGATTCTCGAAGGCGAGTCGGGAGCGAACGATCCGGTCGGCATCGCGCTGATGGTCACCCTGTTGGGCGTCACAGGGTCGGGCTGGGATGCGATCGGCAGCGGCCTGGGCGCATTCGGCTTGCAGCTCGCGATCGGGGCCGTCATCGGCATTGGCGGTGGCCTCGGGCTGAGGTGGATCCTGCGGCACAGTCACCTCGCGGATGAGGCACTCACCTCGATCTTCGCCGTCGCGGCTGCGGTGCTGCTTTACGCGGCCGCCACCGAGTTGGGTGGCTCCGGATTCCT
>JBDUBG010000338.1:0-3250 GCA_040004215.1 Pseudolysinimonas sp.
TGTGAAGTTCGAACTGCGGCCGTGTGCGTGGGGCACACGCGGCAGAAAGCTCTGAAGGGGGACTTCCGCGTCTGATAGAGGGTCGGACGCGACTGACCCAACGCACTATTCTGGCAGATTTTCCGGTGACACGGTACCGCCCGCGAGTCCGGATGCCGCGACAGCAACCTTCGCGCCGCTGCGACGTCGACTGATCGCGACGCCCGCGAGGCAGATCACCCCGCCCGCGATGGCCAGGGGAACGGGAATCTCACGAAAGAACAGCAGCGCAAGCACGATCGTGATCGCCGGCACGACGTAGGTAGAGACGCTCAGCTGGCCCGCGGGGGTGCGTTGCAGTGCGTATGCCCAGGTCGAGAAGCCGATGGCCGTTGGGACGAGACCGAGATAGACAATTCCGAGAATGGCCGCGACCGGCGCGACCGTGAGTGACGAGGCCAGTTGCCCCAGGAAGGGGAGGCAGGCGAGCATGCCGATCGCGCATCCCATGAAGGTCACCTGGCTCGCGGGAAGCCGCCGAATCGCGGGCTTCTGCACCAAGACGCCCACCGTGTAGCTGATTGCAGCAACCAACGACCAGACGATACCGATCGGGTCAACCCGGTGCGCGGCGGTGAGACTCGTGGCCAGTCCGATGAGCACGACGCCGACGAATGCCACACCAGCACCGAGAGCAAGCCACTTCGGGATGCCCTCCCCCAGGAAAACTCCGGCACCGAGCGCGATGAGGATCGGACCAGATCCGACGATCATCGCCGTGGTGCCGGCGTCGAGGCTGTGCTCTGCGATGTTGAGCGCCACGTTGTACCCGCCGAACCAGGCGACGCCGTAGACCAGGATCTGGACCCATTCGCGACGGCTCGGCCGCAGCCAGCCGCGTTGCACGATGGCGACAAGCCCGAGCGCCACCGTACCGACCACCAGTCGACCGAGTGCCAGCGCGCCCCCCGGCACGTGGGGGGCGACTCCGCGAATGACCACGAACGCGCTGGCCCAGGCCAGCAACGTGACGATGACGGCGACGAGCACAAGCCCCCGAGGCGGAACGCTCCGACGGTGGGGGGTGAACTCGGCTGCGGGAAAGGACGTCACCCACTGACGTTAGGGCGTTCCCCCGACGAACGAGAGCGCTTTTCGGACAGGCATGCCCGCGATTCCGCCAGTTCATGGATTGCCCATCTTCCGGTCTCTAGACTTCCCGAATGACGTCCAGACGCCGCCGACAGACGCTGGGAATCGTCACGGCACTCTACTTAGCGGCGGCGGCGGTAGTTGGCTTCTGGCCAACTCCAGTGGACCGACCGATCGACGGGCAGATCGACTCGGTCCTCCGCATGCTCCACGCCCACGGGCTCCCCTCGACGTTCGGATACAACCAAGTCGAATCTCTGGCGAATGTCCTGTTCTTCGTCCCGATCGGCTTGCTTCTCTGTCTGTCTCTGCCTGCGCGCTTCTGGTACTTGGCCGGCGTCGGCGGTGTCCTGGGATCGTGCGCGATTGAAAGTGGCCAGTTGATCTTCCTTCCGGCGAGGTATGCCAGTTGGGGGGACATCGCGGCCAACTCCATTGGCGCAGCCATCGGAGTCCTGATCGTTATTGTTCCGCGAGGAATCCGGGCGGCACGCGCATCTCGCCACCCGCACCGCCATGCGGCGTCCCGACATCAGCCCAGCGAATCTCGCCACTTCAGCAGTCCAACGAGGTGATCGAGCTCGAAGTCCGGGCCCACCGTCGACGCTTCGAAGAGCGTGACGCCCAGTTCGAGCTGCCTCTCGAGCACATCCTGATGGATCGCGCTCGAACCGCGCACGCCGACGTGGGTCGACAGCTCGATCTGTTGCGGGTCCCGCCCGACCTCGGCGCACCACGCGTGGAGCACGCCGATCTTGCGGGTGAGCGTCTCGGGGTCTGAGAAGCTGTGCCAGATGTCGGCGTGCTCTGCGACGATCTTGAGCGTCTTCTTCTCGCCGCCGCCGCCGATCAGAATGGGGATCTGCCGAGTCGGCGCAGGGTTGAGCTTCTGCCAGCGCGCCCGAATCCGAGGCAGATCCACTGCGAGCGCGTCGAGTCGCGATCCCGCGGTCCCGAAGTCGTAGCCGTATTCGGTGTAGTCGCGCTCGAACCAGCCGGATCCGGTGCCGAAAATGAACCGGCCGACGCTGCCGGAGTGCGCGCTGATGTGGTCAATCGTGCGGGCCATGTCGGCCTGAAGGTCGGGATTGCGATAGCTGTTGCAGTTCACCAGCGGCCCGAACTCGACCCGCGAGGTCTGTTCGGCCATCGCGGCGAGCATGGTCCACGACTCGTAGTGCAGGCCATCCGGGTCGCCAGACAGGGGAAAAAAGTGGTCCCAGTTGAAGACGATGTCGACACCGAGATCTTCCAGCCGTTGCACGGTCTCGCGGATCGTCGGGTACAGCGCGTGCTGCGGTGCGACCTGCACGCCGACCCGAATCGGTCGCGACATCAACGGCGACCCATGAACTTCTGCAGCGCAGCGAGTTCCTCTTCGCTCGGCGCGCCCGCCTTGCCGCCGCCTCGCGGTGCCGCCGAACCGAGGCCGAAACCTGAGCCGGATGTCGCCCCAGACCCGCCGGCAGAAGCCCCGCTCGCGATCGCCGCATTTTCGGCGGCACGCTTCGCCGGATTGCCCGACTTCGAGCCCTTCTTCGCTGGGACCTTTTTCTTGCCGCCGTAGCTCGCACCGGGAATCGGCCCCATACCGGGCACCTGCGGCACCCCGCCCTTGGCGACGGTCTTCATCATCTTGGAGGCCTGCTCGAAACGGGCGACCAGCTGATTGACGTCAGTCACTGTGGTGCCGGAGCCGCGGGCGATGCGCACCCGGCGCGATCCATTCAGCAATTTCGGGGTGGTGCGCTCCTTCAACGTCATCGACTGGATGATCGCCTCGGTGCGGGTGATCTCGCGCTCGTCGAAGTTCTCAAGTTGCTCGCGCATGCCGCGCGCGCCGGGCAGCATGCCCAGCATCCCCTTGATCGAGCCCATGTTCTTGAGCTGCTGCATCTGCTTGAGGAAGTCGTCGAGCGTGAAACTGTCTGTGGCGAACTTCTCGGCGGTCTTGCGCGCTTCTTCTTCGTCGAAAGCACCCTGCGCCTGCTCGATGAGGGTGAGAATGTCGCCCAGGTCGAGGATGCGGCTGGCCATCCGGTCCGGATAGAACGGCTCGAAATCGTCAAGACCCTCCCCGGTCGAGGCGAACATGATCGGGCGGCCGGTCACCGACGCG
>JBDUBG010000176.1:0-3247 GCA_040004215.1 Pseudolysinimonas sp.
CGCGGCGCCCCAGCTGACGCAGCCGATCTTGCGAGAGGTGGAAGCCGTCCATGGGTAGCACGGCGGCCGCGGGGTCTGCGCCAGCGAGTCGAGCGGCAAGGGTTGACTTACCGACACCGGGCGGCCCCACCAGGCCGATGAGGCGGCGCAATGGCGCAGCGCTCGTGGAGGCAGCGCTCACGACGACGCGCTCACGACCGCGCGCTCACGCCAGCGCGTCCGCGATGCCCTCAGCCAGAGCGAGGTAGCCGGCCGCGTTCGGGTGGAACTGGTCAGAGGCCAGCGAGCTGCCGTCGAATCCAGGTGCGATGGCGGCAGAGTGCGCCCGAGCGACGCGCGCTGCCCGACGTGTGAGGCCGCGCGCGTGCCATCCGAGTGCCCAGCGCAACGGGTTCGGCAGTGACACGAAGCGATCGAACCTCGGCGGCGCGACAACGACGAGCCGAGCATCCGGCGATCCGAGGTGAAGTCGATCGAGCAGGGAACTGAGCGCGCGCGAGAACGCACCGCCGGCCTGCAGTCGCAGGGCGTCGTTCCACCCGACCATCACCACGGCGAGGTCGAAGTGCGCGGCGATACCAGCGGTCGCGAACTCGTCGAGCACCTCTGTTGCGGTAGCCCCGTTGCGGCCGACCGCACGCCAGGCCACGCCGCGAGTCTCAGCAGACCGCGTACTCAGCAGTCGCCCGAGTTGGCCGGGGAGGCCATCCTCCAATGTCGAGACGCCGGTTCCCATCGCGGTCGAATCACCGATCACGAGCAGCCGCAGCGGTCGTGCCGTGCGCGGCCCTGTGCTGCCGATGAGGCCGTCCCGTGGGCCGTGCGCCTCGGGCAGCCTCGGGGTGTCCCGCTGCAGTCGACGCCCTTGACCCAGCGCGACCGGCGCAACCAGAACAGCGGGAATGCGGCTCACGACGCGAGTCTAGCGACGGCGTCGGTTTTCGCGCCCCAAGGGGACCGCGCGACTCACGGTGCGACCGGCACCGGATCTGACAATGCGAGCGACCAGACGGCGATGCCGTGCAAGCCGAGCGAGGCTGCGAGCTGTTCTCGAAGGGCGATGGAGCGGGCATCTGCCCACCAGAAGACCTGGCCATCAGCGAGGGTTGCCGTCCACTCGCCGCGCCGCTCGTCGAAGGTCGGCGTGACGTGAGCTTCAGCGACCAGGCGTCGTGCGCGGATGTCACCAACCGTGTGCGTGCCGTCCGCCGCCCAGCGGTAGCCGTAACCGGCAACTCCCAGATCGACTTGCCCGGGCTTCGCGGTGAGCAGCAGTGCCGCCAGCACCTTTCGCTGCCAACTCAGTTCGCCGATCGGCCCGGGATCGGCGGGGTTGAAGGAGCCGTGCTGGTCGTAACACATCACGGTCACCACATCGAGTGATTTCAGCAGGCCCGCGACGTCGTAGCCCAGGTTCAGGTAGCCGGCGGAGCGGGTCGATGCCTGAAGCGCAGCATCCAGATGGATGCCGGGGCCGACATCCGCACGCAGGGTCGCGGCGAAGGCGGTCAGGTTGTCAGCGTCGGCAGCGCTTAACTCCTCGAGGTCGAACATCACCCCGTCGAAGCCGTACTGCGACACGACAGCGGCCAATGATGCGGCCGCGGCGTCGCGGTTGGCCGCGGTCGACAGCATCGATTGGGCGACCTCGTCGCTGAATCCCACGCCGGGTTGGTAGTTGAGCAGGAGCACCTCTGCCTTCTTGCCGAGCTGGTGCGCGCGGGCCAACTGGGCAAGCACCGCTGAGGTGGGAGGAGTGACCGCCGTGCCACCGGCCGCGATGTCGATCCCCGAGATCGCCACCATGCTGATCGCAGCCTTGCTGGCATTGATTGCGGCCGTGTCGCCCCACGATGGCTGAAAGGCAGTGACCACCGGATGACTCGGCGGCGCGCTGTTGGGAGTGGGGGCGACCGCGCGCTTGACGAGTTCCTGGATGTCACGCGGGGCGGTCGCGCAGCCCACAAGGGTGAGCGCGAGCACCGCAGCCAGGGCGGCGGCCAGGGCTGCGACGAGCGGGTGGCGGGGACGCACCAGTCCATCATGCGCCCCCGGTCTGCGTTGCCGACGGTCACTGATCAGTTTGTGGGTGCCTGCACGCGGATCTGGTTGCCCCACGGATCATCGACCGTCACCGCCCTGCCGTCGTCACGGGCGTCGAGGCGGTAGTGCGCCATGCGTTCCCCGAGCGCCCCCAGGTCGTCGCTGGTCGGCACGACGATTTCGATCTGACCGAGGCCCAGGGTGGCCTGTCGGCGGCCGGCGCCGCGGCTGTTCCACACGTTCATTGCCATGTGGTGGTGGTACTGGCCAGCGCTCACGAAGAGGGCTTGCCCGGGCATCTCGGTGGTCACGTCCCAGCCGAGTTGGTCCACATAGAACTCGCGCGCGCTCGCGACGTCACCCACCGAGAGATGCACATGGCCGATCCGGGCCCCGCCGAATCCGGCGCCTTCCCTTCCCTGCTCGGTCAGGTGCTCCTGCAGAAAGGCATTCGGGTCGAGAAAGAGCGTCGACATCTCGATCTGACCGTGCGTCCAGCTCCAGGCACTGCGGTCTCGGTCCCAATAGAGTTCGACGCCGTTGCCCTCCGGGTCGTCGAAGTAGAAGGCTTTGCTCACCAGGTGGTCGCTCGATCCCGTAAACGAACCGGGTTGACGTCGCGCCACGGAGTAGACGGCGGCGGCGAGAGCTGCCTCGGTGTCGAACACGATGGCGGTGTGAAACAGGCCGGCCTCGTGTGGGGCAGCGTGTCGCAACTCTGGACTCCCGACGAGAACGACGATCTCGCGTCCTGGTCGCCCCAGCGCGACTCGATTGCCGTCGCTTGACAAGATTTCGAGCCCGACGCCGTCGCGGTAGTAGGCGGTCATGGCCGGAAGGTCGGCAACGTTAAGAGTGACCGCGCCCATTGCGGTGTCGGCGGCGAGTTGTTCGATCATGTCGTGGCCCTCCACGACGCATCGACGCCGAGCGGTGCGAGCGTCTTCTCGTAGCAGATCGAGATCTGGGAGCCGGCGTAGTAACCGAAGTTTGGAATGCGCGTGTAGCCCTCGCGCTCGTAGAACCGCATCGCGTCGGGCTGCTGATCTCCGGTTTCCAGCACCAGTCGGCGCCAGCCTCGCCCGCGTGCCTCGTCTTCGAGGGAGGTCAGAATGGCGGTCGAAACTCCGGATCCGCGGCGCTCCGGGATCACGTACATTCGCTTGATTTCGCCGTGAGTGTCGTCGAGGGTCCGGAGCCCGCC
>JBDUBG010000229.1:0-3244 GCA_040004215.1 Pseudolysinimonas sp.
GCTGTCAGAACGCACAAAGCGGTCGAGGGCCGCCAGCAGGTCACTTCGTTCGGCGACGACGGGGCGAGCCTGCATCTTGACGGCGGCGCGGATGTCATCGAGCGCGAGCACGTCGCGGGTGTCGGCCATGGCGAGGAGCAGCCGGTCGCCGTCACGCCCGATCGGGAGCACCGAATGGCGACGCAGCAACGAGACCGGGACCAGCGCGACCGCTGACTGGTCAATCGGGTAGTCGGTGAGGTCGACGAACGGCAGACCGAGCTGCGCGGCACGAGCCGACGCCACCTGGCTCTCGCTGACGACACCACCTTGCACGAGCGACGCAACGTGGGCGTCATCCCTCGTAGGGTCGCCAGTTACTTGGTCGAGGCTCGTAATCGGCATCAGACCGCGAATGATCAAAATCTCAGACAGGGAGGCCACGGGCACCCCCCTCGGTGTCGCATGACGGGCTGAGTCCCCCCCGGTTCTCAGCACGTTCTCGGGTCTCGCCGCGGATATCTGCGGACCCTGAGAATGTCAGGTTAGGTGGGATCCCGCTAGGAAGGCAGTCCCACAATCGGGGGATAGACGGCGGGCACCAGCTACTTCGGCGCTGACGGACCCCACCGCCGCGTGATTGACCAGGTGGTGATGACCGTCACAGCGGCAAGGAGTGCCGTCGCAATGACGAAGGGACTGCCGGCTTGCTGCCCCGTCAGGACCAGACCCACCGGCACGGCGGATGCCACCAGAACGAGATACACACTGGCCCCAGCGGCGAGCGTGCCCCACCACGGGGTCGCGCTGCGGGAGGTACCGACCAGAACGAGCCACACCACGACGGCGGCCAGGCCTAGCGAGAGAATGCCGTAGAACGGGCCCACCGCTCCCCCGATGGGATCGCGGTCGATTGCCACCGAGATCAGGCCGTCTACCGCGAACACGACCGCGGCCCAGAGCACGGTGACGAACAGCGCCACCACGAGGTCTGCCCGGCGGGGGCGGGTCGAGTTCACGGGCCTAGCTGCCCGGGGTGGGTCAGGCCGTTGCGGCGCCCCGCTCATACTCGGCCTTCTTCTCTTGCTGCTCGCGATCCCACGCGGTGCGGGTCTCGACGTTGCGGACCTTGACACGGCGCCCGCGCGCTGCGATGGCCAGGCCGATCCAGATTGACACCTCGCGGGCCACGAGCGCTGCCGCGATCATGAGCGGGTTGATGGCGAGTGCACCGAATGCCGAGTTCGCCTGCGCCGGGGTGAGGCTGACAACGTTGCCCACGAGCAGCAGCAAGCCGATCGAGGCGAAGTACACGAAGAGGGCAACGATCAGGCTGCCGAGCACGTGAGCCCACCAGCCGGCGCGGTTCAAGATGAGGGTGAGCACGATGAAGGCGAGCGCGAACATCATGATCGGGATCCAGAAGATGGAGTTCTGCACGAACGCCGAGAACGCCGGGCTAAAACCGGCGCCGCTGAACCGCAGCATCAACGGGATCGCCGCTGCACCCGCATAGACCGCCGCGAAGACGACGGTGCCGAGCAGGGCCAGGAGTACGCCGATGACTCGGTTGCCGCGAACCTTCGGGGGCAACGGCGCTTGCACGTAGACCACCTGCTGGCTCGCAGCAGGTGCCGTCGCCACGGGGGCGACTTCTGGAGTGAACGGGGTGGTGGCGGCTGGGTCGTCCGCCAGCGGGTCGTGAGCATGGTCGGCCGCGACCACCTCGGGCTCGACGACAGTGTCGGCTGCGACCACCTCCGGCTCGACGACGGGGTCGGCTGCGACCACCTCGGGCTCGACGACAGCCTCGTGGGCGTGAACCTCCGCCGAGGGCTCGACGATGACCGGGGCCTCTGCAGCTTCCGGGTTCGGGGTTCGGGTGGACTTCGCGAGGGGGATCTCGTCGCTCATTGCGGCTCCTTCGATGGTGGCTGTCAGCATAGCGAAGCACCGCGACTCCGCGAGAGTACGGGTTCAGGGCTGACGCGCAGAAAGGGCCTGCCGGCCTCCGCCTGCGAGATTCGTGCGAAACCGACGTCAATCTGGACGACTCCGTCAATTTCGCACGAATCCCGGGCTCTCAGCTGGCGCGGGCGTCCAGAAGGCGACGGATTCGCGCGACGAGCGCAGCCGGATCGTCGAGATCGGCTTGAACGACGCGAATGACTCGCCATCCGGCATCCTCCATGAGCTCGCGCCGGCGGATGTCACGCATCCAGCGCTTCCGATTGGTGCGATGCTCATCGCCCTCGTATTCGAGTGCGATCTTCGTGTTCGCGTAGCCCAGATCCGCGTGCAAGATCAGCCCGTCAGCCACGGGTATCTCACAGTCGACCGTTGGCTCGGGCAGTCGGTGCCGAACGAGAAGCAGGCGCAGTTCTGTTTCCGTCAATGAGTCGACTCCGCTTCGGATGCGATCCAACGCCCAGATCGCCCGGCCAGCGCCCGGCGATCCAGGGCGTGCTGTCAGTGCGCGGCGCAGCTCGTCGATCGTCGCAATCGCGGTTCCGCGCCCGGTGGGACCGCGCGCTCCGGTCACCAGGGCATCCCCTGCCGCCACCAATTCGGTTCGATTCAGCAACGCCGCGGATTCGCACCAGGCCGCTGAGGCGGATGATATCGGAAGCCCGAAGCGAGCCGTCGGCTCCAACCGCTGAAGGGAGTGGCCGACGGCGCCGACCGTGCGCGGCGGAGTGCGGGGAAAGTGCACAGCGAGGTGCAGCAGGCCGGCCTGACCGCGCGGAATCGGCGCGCCCCAGAGAGCCAGAGCCGTGACGTGGCTGAACACCTGGCCGCCCAGCAACCGCGGCTCGTACGCGCGGCACAGCTGAAGGACGGTGGTCAGCCTGAGATCGATGCCGACGACTCCGTGAAATGGATGCTCAACGTCACGGGCGCGGATTCGTCGCTCAGAGACGTTCCAATCTGGTGCCTCGCTGGTTCGGATGGTTCGACCGCGGAGTGCGGCGGGAAAGGGTGCCGGATGTCGCATCCCGAGAGCATCTGCCCCACTGAAGTCGAGCAGGCGCGACGCCCGCCACCCTGTGGATTCGTGCCCAACCGACCGCCTCTGGGAAGGAACCGTCATTTTCGCACGAATCGGGGGGGGGTGAGGGTCGTGAGGGAGCGAGGCGGGCGCGGCAGACCGGCGGGCGCGGCAACCGGCAGCGCGGCAACGCGGCAACGACGAAGGCCCCCACCCGGATGATCGGGTGAGGGCCTTCGTGCCTGCCTCGGCAGGGGCGTCATCGACGCCCCTGCG
>JBDUBG010000270.1:0-3241 GCA_040004215.1 Pseudolysinimonas sp.
CGCTCGAAGAGCTGACGCTCGGCGACAGCGTGGTCTCGGCCAGCCGCGAGGTGACCCTCGCCGACATCGAGCACTTCGCCGAGTTCACCGGCGACACCTTCTATGCCCACATGGACGAGGAGGCAGCTGCTGCCAACCCGTTCTTCCCCGGTCGTGTCGCTCACGGGTACCTGCTGGTGTCGTGGGCGGCCGGCCTGTTCGTCGATCCCGAACCGGGTCCGGTGCTCGCGAACTACGGGCTCGAGAACCTGCGGTTTCTGACTCCGGTGTCGCCGGGTGACAGCATCCGTGTCGTGTTGACGGCGAAGCAGATCACGCCGCGTGAGACCGATCCCTATGGCGAGGTGCGCTGGGATGCCGTGCTCATCAACCAGAAAGACGAGGTCGTCGCCACGTACGACGTTCTGACCCTCGTCGCGAAAGAGGCCTACGACGCCGAGAGCCCCTCGAGCGCGACCGCGAGCACGTCGCTCGCCAGCTGATCGGCCGACTCCGGGCCCTCTGGCCGGTACCACTCGACGATCGAGTTGATCATGCCGAAGATCAGGCGGGTGACGACGCTGGGATCAATGTCGGAGCGCACAGACCCCTCGTTGCGCGCCTCGACCACGAGCGCGGTCACCGAGCGATCGAACTCGCGTCGACGGGCGAGCGCGTCACGCTCGACCTCCGAGTTGCCGCGCACGCGCAGCAGCAGAGTCACGTAGGGAAGTCGGGCGATCAGCACGTGCACCGCACCGCTCATCACGAACCCGAGCCGCTGCTCGGCGGTGCCCAAGGTTGCGCCGTCTTCGCGCAGCACACCCTCAAGACCCCCGAGCGCTTCGTCGAGCGCAGCGCGCAGCAACTCGACCTTGGCCGGAAAGTGATGGTAGATCGCGGCCTTGCTCAGCCCAAGTCGACGGGAGAGCAGACCCATGGATGTCGCGTCATAACCGTGCTCGATGAACGCGGCGACAGCGGCATCCAGCACGACCTGCCGGCTGATTCCCGGTCGACCGCGCTTGGGGGCGGCGACTGCATCCGTATCCGACATCAGTGACAGTGTGGCATGCGCTCAGCCGCGCAGATCGTAGAGACGCTTGAGCTTGCCCTCGCTGCGCGGCAGCGACCCGGGGGCAACGATGGCCACCTCGACGGTCGAGCCGATGTGCACTTTCACGCGGTCGACCAGGGCTGTGGCCGCCGCCTTCGCGTCAGCCGGGCTCACGTTGTCGCGCGGCTCGATCTTGACGGTCAGGTGATCCATCCGGTCAGGACGGCTGAGTTCGAGGATGAAGTGGGTCGAGAGATCGTCGATGCCCAGCACGATCTCTTCGATCTGAGTCGGGAACAGATTGACGCCACGCAGGATGATCATGTCGTCGTTGCGCCCGGTGATCTTGGCCATCCGCCGCATCGAAGGGCGAGCGGTCCCGGGAAGTAGCGTGCTGAGGTCACGCGTGCGGTAGCGAATGATCGGAAACGCCTCTTTGCTCAGCGAGGTGAATACCAACTCGCCCTCTGTGCCGTCGGGGAGCGAGGCACCGGTCTCGGTGTCGATCACCTCGGGAAGGAAGTAGTCCTCCCAAATGTGCGGACCATCCTTGGTCTCGATGCACTCGTTCGCGACCCCTGGGCCCATGACCTCGCTGAGTCCGTAGATGTCAAGCGCGTCGATGTCGAGCCGTTCTTCGATTTCGAGCCGCATGCTGTTCGTCCAGGGCTCGGCTCCGAGCACCCCGCCCCGCAGCGAGGTTGCGCGCGGATCCATTCCCTGCTCGACCATGCCGTCGGCGATCGTCATCAGGTACGAGGGGGTGCTCATGATGATGTCGGGTTCGAAGTCGCGGATGAGCTGCACCTGCTTCTGGGTCTGACCGCCCGACATCGGGATCACCGTGGCCCCGAGCGCTTCGATGCCGGCGTGGGCACCGAGCCCACCCGTGAACAGGCCGTAGCCGTATGCGTTGTGCACGCGCATCCCGGGTCGAACGCCCGAGGCGCGGAGCGACCGCGCCACCAGGTTCGCCCAGATTTCGAGATCGCGCGTGGTGTACGCCACGACGGTCGGCAGCCCCGTCGTGCCCGATGAGGCGTGGATGCGGGCGACCCGCTCATGCGGCACCGCGAACATGCCGAACGGGTAGTTCTCGCGCAGGTCGGCCTTGGTGGTGAAGGGGAGCTTCTGCACATCGGCGAGGCAGCGAATGTCGTCGGGATGCACGCCGGACTCATCGAAGGTTCGCCGGTAGTGCTGCACGTTCTGGTAGGCGTGGCGCACCGTCTCTTGGAGCCGGGCGAGCTGCAGTGCCTCGAGCTCGTCGCGAGACATCCGCTCAGCGGCATCGAGCTCGGTGGGTTCGGCCGGGCGCAGGCGGGCCTTTGCTGTCGGTGACATCAGCTGCTGGCAGGAGGAGCGGGAAGGCTGGTGCGCCTGCTGCGTCCGCGGAACTCGGCGACGATGTCACCGTTCTGGTTGGTGACCTCGACGTCGAAGATGCCAGAACGGCCGGCCCGTGCCCTCATCGCGGCGCTCGCGGTCAGGGTGTCGCCGACGGTGGAGGTCGCCAGGAAGGTCACGTCAGCCCCGACCGCGACCGTCACAGCGTCACTGTCGTTGCAGGCAATCGCAAACGCCGTGTCGGCGACCGCGAAGACGAAGCCGCCGTGGGTGATGTCGAAGCCGTTGAGCATGTCGTCGCGGATCGGCATCGAGACGACGGCGTGACCCGGCTGGTTCACCTCAACCACCATGCCCAGCGACGTGGATGCGCGATCGCGCTGCATCATCCAGGTTGCGGATCTGGTCGCATCTGGTGTCATGGGGATACAATACTGAACGACCGGTAGGTAAATCCAGCGACGGAGCACAGGATGACCGCACGAACGTCGACCCCGGGGTCGCCGACCACCGAGCCCACCCCCGACCTCACTGCAGAAGAGCGCGAGTTCAACCGCCTCATCGAGGCCGACCAGCGGGTCGAGCCGCGCGACTGGATGCCGGATGCCTATCGCAAGACGCTCATCCGCCAGATCTCGCAGCACGCGCACTCCGAGATCATTGGGATGCAGCCGGAGGGCAACTGGATCACCCGCGCGCCGAGCCTGAAGCGCAAAGCGATCCTGATGGCCAAGGTGCAGGATGAGGCCGGCCACGGTCTCTACCTTTATTCGGCTGCCCAGACCCTCGGCGTCGACCGCGAAACCATGTTCGAGCAGCTCATCACCGGAGCCGCCAAGTACTCGTCGATCTTCAACT
>JBDUBG010000323.1:0-3231 GCA_040004215.1 Pseudolysinimonas sp.
GGCTGGACGCTCACCGCCTTCAACCGCAAGCTCGACAACGTCTGCGACAAGCTCGACCGGATCGGTGTCACCGGCCTGCGCGGTGGCCGCGACAACCTGGCAACCAACCGTCGGTTGCGCCTGGTCGAGTACGCGATCGCCACCCGACTGGTCACCCGTGACGACCTGGCGGTCCTCGAGCTGCTCCCCCCGCCCGGCGAGCCAGACGAGGGCACCCGGTGAGCGACAACCCGTTTCTGCTTCCGCCCGGTGGCGCGAAGCCGTCGCCCCACGATCCGCTGGGGACGCCGGATGCCGCGCCCGCTTCCAGGCCCGCGCCCGCTTCCGCACCCGACCCGGTGCACTACATCGCCGTCCCAGCCTCTGTCGAGTCGGCGACCCATCGCATCGCGCGCCCCGCGGAGCCGCCACTGGATGCCACCGTCGTGGCCGAAGAGACTCGCATGGCGCCGATGCCCGCACCGGTCAGCCCGATCCTCGTGCTGCCAGACGGCACTCGCGTGCCGCTGACCGGCCCGCTATTGCTCGGGCGCAATCCAGCTGGCATCTCAGATCGTCCCGACGCGCTGCTCCATCCGGTCGTGGACCCCGGCAAAACCGTCTCGAAGACGCACGCCCTGCTGGAACCGGCAGCCGGTGGTGTGCGAGTGCGCGAACTTCACTCCACCAACGGGGTGGCTGTTGATACGACGGGAGCCAGACAGATTCTGACCGGGGGCAGCGAAGCGGTCGCTCCGTTCGGGTCGACGATTCTTCTCGGGTCGTTCCCGATCGGAGTCGCCGCAGGCTGACCGGCCTCGGTGGTACCCTCGAACCCATGCTGCTCGAACGGGATCTTCTTCTTCGTCGCCGCGACGAGGCCTAGTCACCGGCCCCCTTGTCGCGGAGTCCGTCGTCGGCCGATATCCCGAACGAAAAAGGACCTGAGACATGAGCAACACCCCGAACACCGGCGATACGACCGGCCAGAAGACCTTGGCCGAGAAAGTCTGGAACGACCATTTGGTCGTCAAGGGCGAAGACGGCAGCCCCGACCTGATCTACATCGATCTGCATCTCGTGCACGAGGTCACCAGCCCGCAAGCCTTCGACGGCCTGCGCGCAGAAGGTCGCCCGGTGCGCCGACCAGACCTCACCATCGCGACCGAGGATCACAACACTCCGACTCTGGCCATCGATCGGCCGATTGTCGACCTCACCAGTCGCACCCAGATCGAGACGCTGCGTCGCAACTGCGCGGAGTTCGGCATCCGGCTTCACTCGCTCGGTGACGTTGAGCAGGGCATCGTCCACGTGGTCGGCCCGCAGCTGGGTCTCACCATGCCGGGCATCACCGTGGTCTGCGGTGACTCCCACACCAGCACGCACGGCGCGTTTGGCGCAATGGCGCTCGGCATTGGCACGAGCGAGGTCGAGCACGTTCTCGCCACCCAGACGTTGCCGCTGCAGGCGTTCAAAACGATGGCGATCACGGTCGAGGGTGAGCTGCGCGAGGGGGTGACGGCGAAAGACATCATCCTCGCCGTCATCGCCAAGATCGGCACCGGCGGCGGACAGGGCTACGTGCTCGAGTACCGCGGCAGCGCCATCCGTTCGCTCTCGATGGAGGGCAGGATGACGGTCTGCAACATGTCGATCGAGGCGGGTGCCCGCGCCGGCATGGTCGCTCCAGACGAGATCACCTATGCGTACCTGAAGGGCCGCCCGCACGCACCAGAGGGCGACGACTGGGATGCCGCGGTTGCCTACTGGAACACACTGGCCACCGACGACGACGCGGTCTTCGACGCCGAGGTCTTTCTCGACGCGAACGAGCTAGAGCCGTTTGTGACCTGGGGCACCAACCCGGGCCAGGGCGTCTCGCTGAGTGAGAACATTCCCGACCCGGCCAGCTACCCAGACCCGAACGACCGCGCAGCAGCCCAGCGCGCGCTCGAGTACATGGATCTCGCCGCGGGCACACCGATGAAAGACATCCGGGTGGATGCCGTGTTCATGGGCTCGTGCACCAACAGTCGCATCGAAGACCTGCGGGCATTCGCGAGCATTGTGCAGGGCAAGAAGAAGGCAGACCACGTGCGCGTCATGGTGGTGCCCGGCTCGGCACGTGTGCGGCTCGAAGCAGAGGCCGAGGGGCTCGACAAGGTCTTCGAGGAGTTCGGCGCCGAGTGGCGGTTCGCAGGCTGCTCGATGTGCCTGGGGATGAATCCTGATCAGTTGGCGCCCGGGGAGCGCTGCGCATCCACCAGCAACCGCAACTTCGAGGGCAGGCAAGGCAAGGGCGGGCGCACCCACCTGGTGTCGCCGCTGGTGGCTGCGGCCACCGCGATCCGGGGCACTCTCTCGTCGCCCTGGGATCTCGCCGCAACGAAGCAGGAGGTGTCGGCCTGATGGACAAGATCACCACTTTCACCGGCGTCGCGATGCCCCTCCGTCGCAGCAACGTCGACACCGACCAGATCATCCCGGCGGTTTACCTCAAGCGAGTGACCAAGACCGGCTACGAGGATGCGCTGTTCGCCTCGTGGCGCCAGGATCCCGAGTTCATTCTCAACGACCCGGCATACGCGGGCGCGACGGTGCTCGTCGCTGGCCAGGATTTCGGCACGGGCTCGAGCCGCGAGCACGCGGTCTGGGCGCTGCGTGACTACGGGTTCAAGGCAGTGATCGCCCCGCGCTTCGGCGACATCTTTCGAGGCAACTCGGGTAAACAGGGCCTGCTCACCGGCACGGTCAACGAAGAACTCGTTGAGCAGTTCTGGACGCTCATCGAGGCCGAGCCGGGAATATCTGCCACGGTCGATCTGGTTGCACGCACGGTCGCCATCGGTGACCTCGTGGTCCCGTTCGACATCGACGATTACACTCGATGGAGGCTCCTGGAGGGGCTCGACGACATCGGTCTCACCCTGCGCGACGAAGCGCGGATCACCGAGTTCGAGGGCCATCGCGAGAGTTGGCTCCCGAAGACCCTGCCCGTTCGCTGAGGCTTCTCTCGCTTCACCCCCAAAGCAAGGCAAGGTACCTACGTGGTTGATCCGGTCGCAGACCTCGCGAAAGATGCCCAAAAGGCAGGAGCTCGTGTTGGCCTGACCTCTGACAGCATCGTGATCGACGGCGGCAAGCCGCTGCGCGGTCGCATCGAGGTGCGCGGGGCAAAGAATCTCGCCACCAAGGCGATGGTCGCTGCGCTGCTCGGCGAGACGCGCAGTGTGCTGCAGAACGTGCCGC
>JBDUBG010000413.1:0-3230 GCA_040004215.1 Pseudolysinimonas sp.
CCGGGCAGATTCGGCGCGCGGTCGCGAACTTCTGGTGCCGGACGGAACCGACCTCGTCGTTGTCACCCTGCACATCGATCCCTCAGCCTCCCCCCAGCGACCGAAGCTGTGCACGGTCGCCCTGGTCGAGTCGACGGCCGCCGGTGACCGGGTCTGGGAGATCGGCTTCTCGTCTGGGACCCTCTTCGAGGCCGCAGACGGCGACAAGTCGAGCTGCTCGACCGAACGCGGTGCCCCGTACACGATGCAGGCTGCCGTGCTGCTTCCCGCGGGGGCTGCAGCGCATGCGGTGGTCAGGGTCAGTGTGCTTCAGGCACTCCCGAGTGTGGTCCTGCTGCACTGAGCACGACGCCTGAGTCAGAGACGGCGTGGCGTGTCGGCTCTCGCAGCGCGGCACCGAGCGCGTGGTCGAACATTGCCGCGACGAGCGCGAGCTGCAGCGGCACCGTGACGAGTGCGATCAGCAGGGCGATCGGCTGCTCGGTGGCGATCCACCAGGCGGGCTCGTGCGGGCCGAGTAGTCGGCTGCTGGCGTAGTCCAGCCAGGGTGTCGCGGCGGTCACGACCGCGAATCCGAGCAGATAACTGCCGAACACGATCGGCCCTGACCGACGCACCAGCCGCGCGGCGATGGCGATCGGTTCCCAGCGCTCGCGGAGGCCGCCGCTGGCCCAGTCCAGCACGCGCTGGGCCCACTGGGGCAGCAATCGGTCGCGACGGCGACGGTTTCGTTGCTCGCGATCTATGGCATCCGGATGCCGCGCCGCACTGGGCAAGGTGGCGAGCGTCGCCGAGAAGACCACCGCGGCGAGCGCGAGCCAGGCCAGCGGCTGGGCAACCAGGTTGCCGAGTTCTGCGAGCAGCCATCCGAGCACGTCGAGCGCGCCGTCGAACCAGCGGAGCGAATCGCGCAATCCGGCGACGAGGTCGGCGATCCCCGCGAACATCCGCCGAGTCTCGAACCAGCCTGGGATCTGGGCAATCAGGCCACGCAGTACCAGGGCAGTGATCAGCACCCAGACCGCTTCGAGATAGGCGCTGACGATGGTCATCACGCTCGGCAGCCGCTTCTCGAACCGGCCGAGAAGCCAGCGCGCCACGAAGGCGCCGACGACCAGCGAGATCGAGACGGGGCCGAACGGCACGCTCAGGGGAGAGTTCGCGAAGCCCGATCCCGTATCGAACTGAAAGTAGCCCAGCGACAGGCTGGTGTACGAGACCACATCTTCGCTGATCATTCCCCAAGCGGCATAGATCACGAAGAAGGGAAGGATGCTCTGCTGAAGCGTCGCCGCCCAGTCGCCCGCGAGAGCGCGTCTTCCCTCCCGTACCTCGCTCGCCGGAAAGTGCGGAAGTTCGGCGCGAAGCACGAGGAACATCCCGACATAGCTCGCCAGTCGGGCGAGCACCGCCAGCGGAAGCACGAGCAAGCCGTACACCGCTCGGTCGGCTCCGAGCCACCCAGCGAGCTGCAACAGCAGGATGCGAGCAATCCAGCCCGCGAGGAACCACGCGAGCAGGGCTGGCCAGTTGCGGGCTGCGGCACGGAGAGCGGTGAGCAGCACCCGGCGATTCTATCGATGGCCAGACTCGGGATGCGCTAGACTTTGTGTGCGCCTCTCCCACCGGCAAAGCCGGGTTCTGGGACGCCAGAGGCAGCAATCACAGGGAAAGTACCTTTTCCCACCGGTTCTCGCGGTATCTCCATCGCGAGAGCGAACGATCACAGCAGGTAGAGGATTCGTCCTCCGCCCAAGGAGCAGCATGGCCACATCCGGCCGCAATTCTTCGAACAGCCAGTCTGGCAACGGTTCTGGCAACACCAAGTCGGGCAGCAAGTCAGGCAGCCGTCAGGGCACTCGTCGTGGTGCCCCGCAGCAGCGTCGACGGCAGCATCAAGACGAAGCCGGTGTGATCCCGGTGATCGCCCGCACGGTGCGCGCGATCGAGAACTCTGCAGAGCGCGGCAAAGTCAACCCGTCAAACCGCACCCGCTTCCGAGTTGTCGCCGTGCTGGTGCGCGAAGAACGTGCGCGCATCAAGGGTGACAAAGACCTCAGCGACGCCGAGCGCACCAAAGAACTCACTCGTCTCGACGGCATCGCCACGATCATGGCGAAGACTGCCGCGCGCGACACCACGCTCATCCAGCTGCTCACCGACAGCGCCCCGCTCACCCCCGCAGCGCAAGAGATGCGCAGGGCGATGTTGATGGAGGCCGGCGGAGAGCTGTCGCCGGACGATCTGATCGTGGTCACTGAAGCGCCGATCAAGCCGGTCGTCGAAGAGCGGCAGGTCGTTCCGCAGTCGGTGAAGCAGTTCCAGATGTCGAATCCCTTCTTGGCGCCAGACTTCAGCTCGTCGAACGCTCCGGTGTCGCACGGTAACCGGCTCGCCAACTGGGAGCTGATCGAGCCACTGTTCCGCTCTTTCGAGGTCGGCGTCGGCGGCGCCGCGAGCAAAGAGCTGCCAGATGCTCGCTCGCTGGCCACCCCCGGTGGCATCGAGCTGATGCGTCACCAGGCGCGCTTTGTCGAGAGCGCTCGTGCCGGACACCGCAGCTACCTGCTCGCCGATGAGCCGGGCCTGGGCAAGACCGCTCAGGCGCTGTTAGCCGCCAACGTGACCGGTTCGTATCCGCTCTTGGTCGTGGTGCCCAACGTCGTGAAGGTCAACTGGGCGCGCGAGGTCGAGAAGTGGACGCCGCAGCGCGCTTCGACCGTTGTGCACGGCGATGGCGACAACATCGACGCCTTCGCCGACGTAGTCATCGTCAACTACGAAGTGCTCGACCGGCACGTGGCCTGGCTGTCGCGTCGCGGCTTCAAGGGCATGGTTGTCGACGAGGCGCACTTCATCAAGAACAAAGACTCGCAGCGCTCGAAGAACGTGCAGGCGCTGTCGAAGAGCATCCGCACCATGACGCCCAAGGCGCTCATGATCGCCCTCACCGGAACCCCCCTGATCAACCAGATCGAAGACTTCAAAATGATCTGGCAGTTCCTGGGCTGGATCGACGAGAAGAAGCCACTTCCCGAACTGATGCGGCGCCTCGAAGAGACCGAACTCGATCCCGGCGACCCCGGATTCTTCCGGGCAGCCCGAGATGCCGTTGTCGACATGGGCATCGTGCGACGTAAGAAGGTGGATGTCGCTGCCGACATTCCCGCTCGACGCGTCGCCGACATCCCGGTCGAGCTCGACGGCGAGGCCGGGCGCTCGATCCGCGA
>JBDUBG010000086.1:0-10865 GCA_040004215.1 Pseudolysinimonas sp.
TGTCGACGACGACGGCATCCGCGCCCAGGCAGTGCGCAACGGGCTCGACCCGAATCGCGAGGCGCAGCAACGCAGCTACTCGGTCGACGACGACCTGGCGGCCCTCACGCAGGCGCCTGGCGGGCGCGGGATCACCGAGATGCGAGAGCGCACCGAGCTGTTCGGCGGCGTGTTCACCGCGGTCACGGTGCCGGGTGTTGGTTTCACGGTCTCAGCCATCTTTCCTGCTCTGAAGTACCACAACGGCGTGCACGGGGTGAAACTGGGCAACTCGTGAGCCCACCAGTTGCGAAGAAGCCTGTCGTTCCGGCAGCGCCGCTTCGCATCGCGATCGTTGACGACTCTCGCAGCCAGCGAGATGGCTGGGCGATCCTGCTCGGATCGCAGACAGATTTCGCGGTGGTCGGCCAGGCGGGCGATGGTGCGCAGGCGCTCGCCCTCGCACGGCGTGAGCAGCTGGACGTGCTGCTGATGGACATCCAGATGCCGAGGGTCAACGGTCTGGTCGCCGCCGAGCGGATCCGCGGCGACGCGCGGGTGCGTGAACTCGGCAAGGTTCCGCGGATCGTGCTGGTCACTGCCCTGGATCTCGACGATTACGTGCCAGCCGCGGCCGTCGCCGGCGCCTATGCAGTGATTTACAAAGACATCGAACCCGAGGCGCTGTTCGAGATCCTGCGCGAAGCCGCCGCATACCGTGGTGACGCGTAAGCCTGACCGCGCCGCGGCGGGTGGCGTTCGGCGGGGCGGGCGTGACCCAGAACGCACGGCAGCGGTTCGGGCTAGCCTCGCCGTCGGGCTTGCGGTGTCGGCGTCTGGGCTCTCGTTCGGCGCGCTGGCGGTGGCATCCGGACTCGACATCTGGCAGACGCAGGTGCTCAGTCTTTTCATGTTCTCGGGCGGATCGCAGTTCGCCGTCATCGGGGTGTTCGCGTCTGGTGGGCTGGCGGCCGGACCCGCCGCGATTGCCGGTGCTGCCCTGCTAGGCGTGCGCAACTCGCTGTATTCGATGCGAATGGCGCCGATCGTGGGCGGACTGCCCGGCCCGCGTGGGTGGTGGCGCACGGCACTGGCCGGCCACTGGACGATTGACGAGTCGACAGCGGTTTCGACCGGCCAGCCGACCATCCGAGGCCAACGCATCGGCTTCTGGGTGACCGGCGGTGTGATCTACCTCGGCTGGAACCTGGCGACCCTGATCGGCTCGCTGTTGGGCAACCTGATCGGTGACGTGAGGATGTTCGGCCTCGACGCCGCCGCGGCCGCCGCGTTCCTCGGCCTCCTGTGGCCGCGTCTGCGATCCCGTCAGCCCATCGCGGTGGCGGCAGGAGCAGCGGTAGTCGCCGCCGTCCTGATCCCGTGGCTTCCCGCCGGGCTGCCGGTGCTGATCGCCGCGCTGGTCGCGGTAGTGGTCGGCATCACGAACTGGCTGGCCAGGAAGCCGACAGGAGAGGCGCAGGCATGACTCTCTGGAATATCGTCTTGCTCAGCTCTGCCGCGGTACTCGCGCTCAAGCTCCTCGGCTACCTGGTGCCGCCGGCGCTCATCGAGCGGCCGACGCCTTCGCGAGTCGCTGGGCTTCTCACGGTGGCGCTGCTCGCGGCCCTGGTCGCGACGCAGACGCTTCAGCACGGCACCGGCATCACCATCGACGCCCGGGTGCCGGCGCTCGGGGTTGCTGCGCTCTTGCTCGCGCTGCGCGCGCCGTTCATCGTGGTGGTCGTCGCTGCGGCCATGGTCGCAGCGCTGCTCAGGCTACTGGGCTGGATGGCGTAGCGGCTCAGGCGTCGAGGTCGTCGACTCCGGGTGTCCAAGAGAGGCCAGGAGAGCCCCAGCCTCGCTTGCGGATCGCCTTCGCCATCTGGCGGTCCTGCGGATACGCGAGCCGATCGGCGTAGAGCAGGCCGTCCAAGTGGTCGTACTCGTGCTGGAAGATGCGGGCCAGCCACCCATCTGCCGTGACTTCGGAAGCCGTCCCGTCCAGTTGTGTCGACCGCAGGATCGCACGCGACGACCTCCGCAACGCGAATCGCTCCCCAGGGACGGACAGGCAGCCCTCCGACTCCTCGTCCTCGTCCAGTTCGTCGATCGTAGGCGGGTTGATCCAGAGCTCGGGGTTGATCGCTGTGCCCCGATGTAGCTCGTCGTTGTCGTCGCGCCAGCTGTACACAAACAGTCGTAACGGCACCCCAACCTGCGGCGCGGCGAGCCCCACGCCGGGCGCGGCGGCCATGGTGTCCTCCAGGTCGCGCACCAGCGCGGTCAGTGCGTCGTTGAAATCGACGACAGGGAGCGCGGGGGAGTGGAGCACCGGGTCTCCCGTGATGCGGATGGGAAGCACGGCCATTCGTCAAGGATATCGGGGTCGCAGCCGGTAGATTGCTCGGGTGCCTGCCGACCTGAGTTCGATCGATACGACTCAGTTCTTCCATGGCAGTACACCCCTCGGAATCGTGATCGCGCTGATCGGCGGGTTCTTCCTGGCGCTGGGTGCGCAGTTCCAACACCGCGGTGTGATGGTCGTGGAGGACAAGCACGGATCCGGGCACAAGGCCGGGCTGAGCATCGCCCAAATCTGGCGCCTGGTGAGAAGCCCGTGGTGGGTCTTGGGAACCCTTCTGCTCGGCCTCGCTGTGCTCTGCCAGCTCACGAGTCTCGGTTTCGCGCCGATCATCGTGGTGCAGCCCCTTGGCGTCGTCGCCCTCGTCGTCACCTCGGTCGTGAACGCTCGTGCGTCGAAGACTCCTCTCACCCGGGCCGCAGTCAGGGCCATCGCGTTTTGCGTCGCCGGAATCGCCGTCTTCGTGACGGTGGCGGCGTTCGTCGCGCAAGAGACCCTCATTGAAGAAAAGCAGCTCATCGTCATCCTGATCACCATGGGGGTGGTCGTTCTGCTGCTGGGAGTGGCATTCGCGAGATTTCGCAAGAAGTTCGGAGCGATCTTCTACATCCTCGCTGCCGGGGTGCTTTACGGTTTCGTGGCGACCCTTGCCAAGGTCGTCATCAACCGTCTCATCAACGGCAATTTCGAGTGGCTCACGGTTGTCTGCGTGGTCGCGCTGCTCGCCGCCGTCGTCCTCGGCGCCTATTTCGTTCAGACGGCGTACTCGGTCGGGTCGCCAGACCTGGTGATTGCGGGGCTCACGGTCGTGGACCCGATCGTGGCGGTCTCAATCGGCATCGTCGTGCTGGGCGAAGCAGCCGGCGCACCACTCTGGACGGTATTCGTCTGGATCGTGGCCGCCCTCATCGCCGTCTATGGGGTGTTTCAGCTGGCGAGAACGCGGGCGGCACAGCTCGCGGCCGCCCGAGCCGAGGCGGCGAAGATCGGACGTGCCTGAGGTAGCGTTGCCGGTGCAGTTCTCCTGCGCTCAGATCACCATTTCTGCGCCCCGACCGAAGGACACTGAGTGACCGACGCGCCCTTAGCGCGGCAGCCGATGCGGATTCTGATCGGCGGCGACACCTTCGCCCCTGATTTGAATGGCTCAGCCACCTTTGCCAAGCGACTCAGTGTCGGACTCGCCCAGCGCGGCCACGACGTCCACGTCATGGCGCCCGCCGAGGCGCACAAGGTCGGCACGTTTGCCGAGACCTACGACGGTCAGACGCTCACCGTGCACCGCATCTACAGCTGGCGCTGGCTCCCGCATCCGTGGCTGCGCTTCATGCTGCCGTGGCGGGTCAAGGCGAACGCCAAGAGAGTCATCACTGCTGCCCACCCGGATGCCATCCACTTCCAGTCGCATATTGTCGTCGGCTCGGGGCTGGCTCCGGTCGGCAAGGCCCGCGGCATCCGCCTGATTGGCACCAACCACACGATGCCCGAGAACGTGCTGCAGCACGTCACGATCTTTCCCCAGCCCATGCTCGACTGGCTCGCGAGGGTGCAGTGGAACTCCGCGCGCAAGATCTTCAAACTGGCCGACCGGATCACCAGTCCGACACAGAACTCAGCTGACTACTTCACCAAGATGACCGGTCTCGACGACGTCGTCGCGATTTCTAACGGAATCGACACCTCGGCGTACACACCGGATTTCAACCGGCAGGCAGACAACAGGATCGTCTACGTCGGTCGGCTTGATGAAGAGAAGCACATCGACGAACTGATTTCGGCCGCTGCGAAGATCGACCCGAAGCTCGACGTGCAGGTCGACATCGTCGGCGGCGGCGAGATGAAGCAGAAGCTTCGCGACCTTGCCAAGTCGCTCGGCGTGACCGATCGCATCCAATTCCTGGGCAAGCTGAGCGACGAAGAGCTGCGCGCGACCCTGACCCGCGGCACGGTCTTCGCCATGCCGTCACGCGCTGAGCTGCAGTGCATTGCGGCGATGGAAGCGATGGCGACGGCGCTGCCGGTGGTGGCTGCCAACGCGATGGCTCTTCCGCATCTCGTGCACGAGGGCGAGAACGGCCACCTGTACGAGCCGGGCGACATCGACGGTTTCGCCGCTGCACTGACCGACGTGTTGACCGCGACTCCCGCCCGCCTCGACCAGATGAAGAAGGCCTCGCTCGCGGTCGTCGCGCACCACGACATGGGGCACACCCTCGACGTATTCGAGGCCCTGTATCGTGGGGATTCGGTGGCCGAGTTGGTCGCCGACCCCACGTCGAAGCCGGCGGGCTGACACCCGCTCGCACCGAATGCGGGTGCGGGGCGGTAGCTCAGCTGGTTAGAGCAAGGGACTCATAATCCCTGGGTCGCGGGTTCAAGTCCCGCCCGCCCTACGTGTGAGTCGGCCAGAGTGGCTCGACCGCTTCGTCCGCATTCGCTACTTCGCGCCCCATCCGCCGGGAGGGCCGATCAACAGCAGGGTGGACATGATGACGATGACACCGACGCTGAAGAGCGCTATCAGGATTGCCGGGTGGTTGATCAGCCAGCGCAGGAGTCGTCGAACCCATCCGGCGTCGCGCGGGTCATCGCCTGCCTCACGATGCCAGTCGCCGTCGAGCTTGCCACGATGCACCAGCCACACATCGAAGGGAATGGTCGCGTACGGCACGATTGCGGTGACCACGGCGAACACGATTTGAGGCACGCGCCAACGTTGGTTGACGCCGATCAGCACGGCGCTTAGCGCGTAGGTGATGAAGACGAACCCGTGGATGGATCCGCCAATCAACACCGGAAGTGTGCCGAGGCCGGCGACGTATTTCAGGAACATGCCCACGATGAGCAAGGTCCACGTGATCGACTCGGCGATGGCGATGGCCCGGTAGAAGCTGCGCGGCGTTACCCGATCGGCGCTGGGGTTGCGTGCGGGCGGGGGCGAAAGCTCGGTGGACGTCATGCTTTCATCGTGTCAGCGTCGGATGTCGTGCACATCGACCAAAGGTTTGACTCTTCGGGTGTATCGCGACTCACGTCCACCTTTTGGTTGATCAAGGGTTCATCGGTTCATCCGATTCGCTCCGAGATCCCGGCTGGTGAACTGCAGTTATGTCAACTGTTCCTTCTCGAAACCAGTTCTCTTCTCGACTCACCTCGCGCCGTGGCGCCTGGATCGCCATTGGCATCGCGGTGCTTGCGTTCACGGCACTGTTGGGCATGTTCGGTCGTGCGCAGGCGCCATCGGGCGATAGTGCCGCACCGGCGACATCCGAATCGGTTCAGACCCAGGCGCTGCTGAATCAGTTCCCTGGTGCCTCTCAGCAGTCGGTGATTGTTGTGGCAACGAGGGTGGACGGGGCTGAACTGACCGCAGCGAATCGTGCAGCCATCGACGGCCTCGGGCCGGTGATCGCCGGGCAGACCCGCCACGACGCGTCTCCGGCCATTATCAGCGAGGATGGCAGTGCGGCGGTGATTCAGGCGCCGTTCACCGTCACCGGTGATACCGGGGCGAACGCGCAGCACGTGAAGGCATTGCGGGCGGCGATCGCCGAGCAGCCTCTCGCCGGGATGAGCATCCAGGTCACGGGCAGCCCAGCCTTCTCCGCTGATGTCACGTCGGCGTTCGATGGTGCGGACATCACCCTGTTGTTGGTGACGATCGGCATTGTCGCTCTGCTGTTGATCGTGACCTACCGCTCGCCGGTGCTCTGGCTCATCCCGCTGACGGTGGTCGCGGTTGCGGATCAGGTCGCCGGTAAGGTCACCGCGGGGGTCGGCACAGCACTGGGCCTGCAGTTCGATTCGGGGATCATTAGTGTGCTCGTGTTTGGCGCAGGGACCAACTACGCGCTCCTTCTGATTTCCCGCTACCGGGAACAGCTTCTGCTGACCGACAACCATCGGCAGGCGTTGGCCGTCGCGTGGAAGGAAACCGCGCCGACGATCCTCGCATCAAACGTGACCGTGGTCCTGGCGCTGTTGACCCTGGTCCTGGCGGTGATCCCCGGCACCCGCGGTTTGGGTGTGTCCTCAGCGGTGGGCCTGCTCATCGCCATGGCCGCGGTGCTGCTGGTGTTGCCCCCCGTGTTGGCGGTGTGTGGCCGCCGGATTTTCTGGCCGTTCGTTCCACGACCCGGCCGGGGTGCGCAGCCCGGCCGCGTGTGGGGTGTGGTGGCACAGAAGGTGGTATCTCGGCCGGTGCCAGCGTTCCTGGCCGGGGTCGCGCTATTGGCAGTGATGGCCACGGGCCTGATCGGAACAACGGTCGGGCTGACCCAGGTTCAACAGTTCCGTGTCGCGTCTGAGTCTGCAGCGGGCTTGACAACACTCGGTCAGCATTTCCCCGCCGGCGAGGCACAACCGATGTTCATCGTGACTCGAGCCGACCAGGCGAACACTGTCACAGAAACGGCTGAGGCTGTTCCGGGAGTTGTTCGGGTCACCCCAACCGGCACAACGACGATCGACGGTCAGACGCTGACTCAACTGGTCGTGACCGGCAAGCCGGCACCGGGCACCCCGGCAAGTTTGAACCTGGTCAAGGATCTCCGCGCTGCCGTTCACGAGGTCCCCGACGCGCATGCGTTAGTCGGTGGCGCAGTCGCAACACAAGACGATGCGCAGACCGGCGCTCAGCGGGATGTGTTGTTGATCGCACCCTTGGTGCTCGCCGTTGCCTTCCTCGTCCTCATGCTGTTGCTGCGGTCGTTGCTCGCACCGATCGTGCTCCTTGCTATCAATCTCGCGAGCGCTCTTGCCGCGATTGGTGCGGGAGCATGGTTGAGCCGTGTTCTGTTCAACCAACCGGCTCTGGCTGTTCAGGTGCCACTGCTCGCGTTCCTGTTTCTCGTCGCGCTGGGCATCGACTACACGATCTTCCTCGTGCAGCGTGCGAAGACCGAGGCGGTGGCCCACGGCACCCGGAAGGGGATGGTGCGAGCGGTTGCTTCCACCGGCGGTGTGATCACCAGTGCGGGCGTCGTCCTTGCCGCGGTGTTCGCAGCCCTGGGGATATTGCCTCTGGTGGTCCTCGGCCAGCTCGGACTCATTGTCGGCATCGGAGTGATCGTCGATACCCTGGTGGTGCGAACTGTCATCGTTCCGGCCGTCTTCGGTCTCTTCGGCGACAAGATCTGGTGGCCGGGAAAGCCGCCAGCAGATCGTCTGACCCGAACCGGTCACCACCGGGGCACACTGACCGCGGAGATCAGGTGACAATGAGTACCACCGTTCGGGTGATGCAGCTCGGTCAGCACGCCATTGCCGCTGTGCTTCTCGTCGTCGGCAGCGTGGGAGCCTTCCAGGAGGGGGTTCCTCTGATCCTGGTCGGGGTAGCAGGAGGGGGTTTCGCTCTCTGGTACGGGTTCGGATCCGTTCTGACCAGGCGTGCGCCCAGCAACCGGGCTGCAGCGATCTGGCTGGTGGGCTTAGCGGTGATCTGGGCGGGCATGATGTCGGTGTCGACCCAGTTCATCTGGCTCGCGTTTCCGTTGTGGCTGCTCGCCGGTCACCTGCTCGCGTTGCGGTGGGCGATCGTCTTCAGCGTTCTGGTGTCGGCTGTCACGATCGCCTTCCCGATCGTGAAAACCGGGGCGGTCTCGTACCCGTATCTCATCGGACCGCTGGTGGGGGGCGTGTTCGCGTTCGGGATCTCTCGCGGCTACTTTCACCTGTTGCGCAGTGCTCGAGAACGCCAAGAACTGATCGTCTCTCTCGTGCAGGCTCAGGATGAGATGGCTGCACTCCACGAAGAACTCGCCAGGACGCAGCGGGAATCAGGGGCAATTCAGGAACGCACTCGCATCTCCCGTGACATCCACGACACGATCGCGCAGGGCTTGTCGGCAATCGTCCTGATCACTCGGGCCGGGCTGAACGGCGGCCCCGCGCAAGCGAGTACTGCACTGGATCAGATTCAGGCGATCGCATTGGACAGCCTGGTCGACGTGAGACGGATCGTTGACGCGCTGGCACCAGCACAGCTAGAGGTCGGGGCACTCGCCTCGGCGATCCAACGAATGCTCGACCGGTTGACGGACGAGACAGACATTCACGGCGAGTTGAACGCCGATGCGAACCTCCCCGCGCTCTCCTCCAGCGCGGAGGTCGCGCTTTTGCGCACCGCGCAGTCGGCGATCGCCAACGTCCGTCTGCATTCGAAAGCGAAGCGGGTGGTTGTCAGCCTGATCGACGCGCAGGATGCCGTACGCCTCGACATCGTTGACGACGGCAGGGGATTCAGCCTCGAAGCCTGGGAGGACGACTCCCGTCAGCCGGCCTCACGAAGTTACGGAATCCACTCGATGAGGGCTCGCTTGCGAGAACTCGGAGGGGGACTCGACATCGAAAGCGCACCGGGCGAAGGCACTGCCCTGTCCGCTTACGTTCCGCTGGGCATCCCGTTGCCAGAAGCTCAGGAGCAACAGTGACCGTCTCCGTTCTCCTAGTCGATGACCACCCCGTTGTCCGTTCCGGGGTGCGGGCGGTCTTGGAGAGCGAACCCGACATTCTCGTCGTCGCGGACGCCGCATCGGGTGAAGAAGCGATTGTCCTGGCTCGCGCGTTCCATCCCGATGTGGTGTTGTGCGACCTGCGTTTGGGTGACGGACTCGATGGGGTTGGAACTACAGCCGCGCTCCGCGCCCTGGATCCCGCGCCCCAGGTGATCATCTTGACCACCTATGACAATGACCATGACATCCTGCGAGCCGTCGAGGCGGGCGCCGCCGGCTATCTGCTCAAAGACGTTTCTCCCGAAACGCTCGTGGCGTCCTTGCACGACGCGGTGGCCGGACGCACAGTGCTCGCGCCTGAAATGGCGCAGCGTGTGCTTCGTGAATTGCGGTCACCCGCACCCAAACTCAGCGAGCGCGAAACCGAAGTGCTGCGGCTGGTCGCAGAAGGCTCGTCGAACCGCGAGATCGCGCACCAGCTTTTCTTGACTTCGGCAACCGTCAAATCCCATCTCGTGCACATCTACGCCAAGCTCGGCGCGAACAGTCGCACACAAGCAATCGTCAAAGGGCGCGAACGCGGCCTCATCGAATAGAGCCGAACGTCCGTGTGCGACTAGCGCCCGGCAGGTGGGGATGCTGAGAGCGCATCACGACACACTCGCAGGGCGCGCACGAGTTCTGCGGGTTCACCGTCCGCCAGGCCGGAGATGATCTCTGACTCCAGCCGCAAGACGTCAGGGGCCAGCGCGGCGACCCGTGATCGCCCTGCCTCGGTGATGTACAGGAAGATCTGACGGCCGTGGGCGGGGTCTTTCTCGCGGCGAACCAGCCCGGACTCCACGAGAGCGCTGACGGTCTCGGCCATCGTTTGCGCCCGAACGAACGATCGGCGCGCGAGTTCTGACGAGGTAATTCCTTGCCGACTCTGCAACACGCTCAGCGCGGTGTAGCCGGCGGTGGAGATGCCGTGCCGGGTAATGAGTTGTTCGAACGGACGTCGGATTCCGAGCTCAAGTTGTTTCACGAGGTAGATCAAATAGCCGTCGGGGTACCCTGTTCGGTTGTTCACATACCCCTCCGTTATGTTTTCAGGTAGCCTGAATCATAGTCGCAATGGAGTGGCACTGAGGAGCTGACATATGACCTCGATCACCGAAGGCATCTTGACCACCTCGATCGACGACCGCACGAAACCTGCGTGTGTCGTCGAGGTGAAATGGAGATATTGCCGATGAACGCGACAGATCTCGCCGCCGACATTGATGTGACGGGCCGGGTCGCGGTCATCACGGGCAGTGGCCGCGGCCTCGGCCGCGCATACGCGGTCGCCCTCGCGGCAGCCGGTGCCGCTGTCGTCGTCAACGACGTTGACCGGGATGCCGCGGAGGAAACGGCACAACTCATTAGGTCCTCGGGAGGACAGGTCTCCGTCGTCGTCGCGGCTGTCGGCTCGGCCGAGACGGCCGACGTGCTCGTTGGCACCGCCGTCAGCGACTTTGGTCTACTTGACGTCATGGTGGCCAACGCCGGGGTTCTGCGTGATCGCGTGCTGTGGAAAACGAGTGACGATGACTTCGACCTCGTCGTGGCGACCCACCTGCGTGGGGCATTTACCTGTGGGCGCGCTGCCGCAGTGCACTTCCGTGAGGCGGGGGAGGGCGGTCGAATCATTCTGGTCGGGTCACCGGCCGGTCAGCTGGGCAGTTTCGGTCAGACCGCATACTCGGCTGTCAAAGCAGGCATTGTTGCGATGACACGCACCTGGTCAATGGAACTGGCCAGAGCAGGTGTGACCGTTAACGCCATCATCCCCACGGCGCTGACCGCGATGGTGGCGACGATGCCTCAGTATGCCGACGCCTACGAGTCGTTCCTGCGGGGCGAGGCTCTGCCACATTCGATCCGCCACGACAACGCACTGGGATCTCCAGACGACGTCGCACCTCTGGTGGTCTGGCTTGCCTCTGCCGAAGCGGAGGGTGTGACTGGACAGGCGATCGGCCTCGGGGGAGACAAACTCACCCTCTATGCGCACCCGGTGCAACTGACCGCGCGGTTCAGCGACG
>JBDUBG010000070.1:0-3219 GCA_040004215.1 Pseudolysinimonas sp.
TGCCGCCGCCGCCGATGACGTCGGAGGCGGATTCGCGGATGTGGTCGACGAAGCCGTAGTCGAGCGCCTCCTGGGCGCTGAACCAACGGTCGCGGTCGCCGTCGGCGTTGACCTGCTCGACCGTCTTCCCGGTCTGGGCTGCGGTGATCTCGGCGAGACGCTTCTTCATGTCGAGGATCAGGGCGGCCTGGGTCTGGATGTCGGACGACGTTCCGCCGAATCCACCGTGCGGCTGGTGCAGCAGCACGCGCGCGTTCGGCGTGATGTAGCGCTTGCCCTTGGTGCCGGCGGTCAACAGCAGCTGGCCCATCGATGCGGCCATGCCGATCCCGACGGTGACGATGTCATTGGGGACGAACTGCATAGTGTCGTAGATCGCCATGCCCGCGGTGATCGAGCCACCGGGAGAGTTGACATACAGGAAGATGTCTTTCTTCGGGTCTTCGGCGGCGAGCAGCAGGAGCTTGGCCGCGATCTCGTTCGAGTTGTCGTCGCGCACCTCCGAACCGAGCCAAATGATGCGGTCTTTCAGAAGACGGTCAAAGACACTCGGCTGGAATGTCGTGTCGGCCATGAGTTGCTCCGTTTCGGTTTCGCTCCCGGTATCGGAAACGATGTCGAGGTCGAATCTACCGGGGGCGTCACGGCCGTACGGCCGTGTTCGCCGTGGGCAGAGGCGAGCCCACCGGGTGACGCGAGCGCGGGGTGCGTCGGCGAGCGCGGGGCGTGTAAACCCCGCGCTCGATCGCAAACCCCGCGCTCGGCATGAGTAGCCTCGATGAATGGACGACTGGCAAACCCGCGTCGACGCCGTGTGGGCGGATGCCGCGGCTCTCGGCGACGGCGACCTCGTGTCGGCGATCGACGAGTTGGCCGCAGAGCGCGACCCTGGCGACGCGCTGGCGCTGCTCGAGCGGGCAGGGGCTCGCGACTCCACCGGACGGGAGGAAGAGGCCGCGCCGCTCTATCGGGCAGCACTCGCGGCGGGGTTGGACGACGCGCGGCGGGGGCAGGCCGTCATCCAGCTCGCGAGTACCGAGCGCAACCTCGGACACCCCGAGGAGTCGCTGGCGCTGCTGACCGCCGAGTTCGCCGGGCAACCAGAACATCCGCTGGCCGATGCCGCGACCGCGTTCGCCGCGCTGGCGCTCGCGAGCGCCGGACGCCCGACCGAGGGGTTGGTCGCCGCGCTGCACGCGCTCGCTCCGCACCTGCCGCGCTACCAGCGTGCGGTCAATGCCTACGCAGACGAGCTGCTCGAGGGAGGCGGTAAATGATCAAGGTGGGATCGATCGTGATCAGAGTCGAGGACCTGGCAGCGCAAAAGCGGTTCTGGATGGCGGCACTCGACTACGTCGACCGTCCCGGCGACGACGACGACTTCGCGCTCCTCAAGCCGCGCGACGGCACCGGACCGAATGTCTCGCTCGACGAGCATGCCGGGCCGCTGACGCTACCGCCGCGCATCCACCTCGATCTCTATGCCGACGATCAGGTCGCGGAGGTTGCCCGTCTCGAGACGCTCGGGGCACACCGAGTCGAGTGGAGCAAGCGGCCCTCCGACGCCGACTACGTGATCGTGCAAGACCCTGAGGGCAACCGTTTCTGTGTGGTGCAGAAGTAGCCGCTAGCTGAGCTTGTCGAGCGTGTTCAGGTTGCGCGTCGTCAGCCACGGCTTGTACGACGCTTTCGCCTGCGCCTTGCCCAGCGCCGAGTCAAGCGTCGAGCCCTTGGGCACCGACCAGTAGATGACCCCGTCTCCAGCCTGCGCCTGCTCGACAGTCGGATCGAGCTCGACGGCCAGCAGTTCGGCACGCACCTCGGGCTTCACGGCGAACACCACGTAGGAATGACGCTCGGCCGAGCGCGGGTACGGGTAGGCAGCGACGAGCTTCGCGATGGCGTCCACCGTGAGCACGTGCACCCAGGCTTCGTACCCGAAACGCTCGCGCAGGGCCGACTCGAGGGTCTGTTTGATGGTGGATGCGGCATCCGGAGTCGCGAACAGCACGTTGCCACTCGCGAGAACCGTCTTGACGTCGGAGTATCCGAGCCCGCGCACCAGTTGTGAGAGGTCGGCCATCTTGATGGTGACCCCGCCGACGTTCACCCCGCGCAGGAGTGCGACGTAGTTCGGCATTGCGCGCCTCCTCGTCGAGGGGTTTCACCTGGCGCCGTGCACACCGTGAGGTGTCCCGATTGGGACCCCTCGGGTGCCGGGATGCCGCTAGCTGTGGTCGTGGCCGAAGTGCTCGTTGCCCGGCTTGCGGCCGTGCCCGTCGCTGCCGGCAGCCTTGCCCGTTGTCTTGCCCTTGGCGGGAGACTTGCCCTTGGCCTTGCGTTTCGCCTTCGAAGCCGACGCGGAGGCCGCATTCGCCTCTTCGAGCAGCGCGGCCGTGTCACCGGTGTCGAACTCGCCGTTCTCGTCGGTCTCGTTCTGGTCGGTGTCGCTCGCGCCGTCGCCGTCCAGGATGCCGTCGGTCAGTGCCGACACGTCGACGGCCTTGCCCTTGGTGTCGACGACCTTTGCCTTCGACAGCACGATCGCGAGCCCCTTGGCACGGGCAACTTCGCCAATCATGGCGGGCAGCTGGCCATTCTCGTCGAGCACCTTGATGAACTCGCCTGGCTCCATGCCGTATTGCGATGACGCCTGGATGAGGTACGAGGTGAGCTCGTTCTGGCTGACCTTCACCTCCTCCTTCTCGGCAATCGAGTCGAGCAGGATCTGCGAACGGAAGGTCTTCTCGCTCGACTCGGCGACCTCTGCGCGATGCGCGTCGTCTTCGAGGCGGCTCTCTTGCTCGAGGTGACGGTTCACCTCTTCGTCGATGAGTCCCTGAGGAACTGCGATCTCGACCTTTTTGAGCAGCTCGTCGACGATTTTGTCGCGGGCCTCGACGGCCTGGCCAAACTCCTTCGACTTGCCGAGCTGCTCGCGTAGGTCGCTGCGAAGCTCGCCGATGGTGTCGAACTCGCTGGCGATCTGAGCGAAGTCGTCGTCGGCTTCGGGCAGTTCGCGCTCCTTGACGGCGAGCAGGGTGACGGCGATCTGGGCCCGCTGGCCCTCGTGGTCTCCGCCGAGCAGCGGGGCCTCGAAGTTGGTGGATTCGCCAGCGGTCAGCGTGTCGAGCGCCTCGTCGATGCCCTCGATCAGCTCGCCAGAGCCGAGCTCGTACGAGATGTTGTTGGCGGTGTCGACCTCTTCGGCGCCGATCG
>JBDUBG010000028.1:0-3215 GCA_040004215.1 Pseudolysinimonas sp.
GAGCTTCGGCGGCACCAAGAACGGCCTGCTCGGCGCAGAAGCGATCGTCGTCATCGATCCGGATCGCGTCGACGGCATGATCTTCTTGCGCAAGACCAGCATGCAGCTGGCTTCTAAGATGCGCTTCATGAGCGCCCAGCTGCTTGCCCTGTTCGAGGCCGGGCTAGGGCTGCGCTCGGCCGGGCACGCGAACGAGATGGCCGCCCGGCTGCGCTCCTCGCTCGACGCCGGCATCGCTGACGGCTCGATCTCCGGGCTGTCGTTCTCGCAGGCAACGCAGGCCAACGCGGTGTTCGGGATTCTTGCGAACGACGCGGCCGACCGCATCCGCGACCGCGTGCGCTTCTACGACTGGGACCGCGCACTCGGTCAGGTGCGCTGGATGTGTGCCTTCGACACGACGGAGGCCGACGTCGACAACTTCGTCGGCGTCATCCGCGAGGAGCTCGCCCGCTCGTAGCGGCGCCAGCCTAGGCTGGCCCCGTGACCGAAGCCGCAGCTCCACGCCCCTGGATCAAGTCCTACGCGAAGGGCGTGCCGGACGACATCGAGTTGCCCACCGGGTCACTCTCAGACTTGATCGCCTCGAGCGTGGCCGAGTTCGGCGATCACGTCGCGCTCGAGTTCTTTGGACGCGAGACGAGCTACGCCGAACTCGGCGACCAGATCGACCGCGCAGCAGAGGGGCTGCGCAAACTGGGGCTGCGCAAGGGAGACCCGGTTGCGCTGATCATGCCGAACTGCCCGCAGCACGTCGTCGCGTTCTACGCGATCCTGCGCCTCGGCGCGATCGTCATCGAGCACAACCCGCTCTACACCGCCCGCGAGATGCGCCACCAGTTCGAGGAGCACGGCGCGAAGTTCGCCATCGCCTGGGACAAGGTGGTTCCCACGCTGCAGGCGTTCCCGAGGGATCTGCCGCTCGACCACATCGTGTCGATCGACCTGACCCGTGCCATGCCACTGCGGTTGCGCACACTGCTGCGCCTGCCGATCGCTCGAGCGCGAAAGCAGCGGGCCGACCTGACGATGAAGGTGTCCGGCACAACGGCGTGGGAGGACCTCCTCGCTGACGGTGCGAGGAACGGCGGCATCAAGCCCTCGGTGGCCGGGCCGACAGTTTCGGATGTCGCGGTCATCCAGTACACCAGCGGCACCACCGGCAGCCCCAAAGGTGCCACCTTGACCCACCTGAACCTCGGAGTGAATGCCGCGCAGGCGCGCGCCTGGGTGCCCACGATCAAACGGGGAACCGCGAGCGTGCACGCCGTGCTGCCGCTCTTTCACGCCTACGGCCTGACGCTCTGCCTCACCTTTGCGATGAGCATGGGGGCGCGCCTGGTGCTCTTTCCGCGCTTCGACCCAGACCTCGTTCTCCCGGTGATCAAGAAGCGACCTCCGACGTTCCTGCCGGCCGTGCCGCCCATCTACGAGCGGCTCACTGCCGCCGCGAAGGAGAAAGGCGTGTCACTCGAGGGCATCGAGATCGCCATCTCGGGAGCCATGCCGCTCTCGCAGTCGGTCATCACGCCGTGGGAGACGCTGACCAAGGGTTTCCTGGTCGAGGGATACGGGCTCAGCGAGTGCAGTCCCGTTCTGATTGCCAACCCCGTTGCCGACAATCGAGTGCAGGGGTCGATTGGGCTGCCGCTGCCCGGCACCGACATCAAGATCGTCGACCCCGAGAACCCGACCAAGACCGTGCCAGTTGGCGAGCGCGGCGAGTTGCTGGCCAAAGGTCCGCAGGTGATGAGCGGCTACTGGAACAAACCCAACGAAACCGCAGAGGTCTTCGTCGATGGTTGGTACCGCACCGGCGATATCGCAACGATGGACGAGAACGGGTTCATCAAGATCGTCGACCGCATCAAAGAACTCGTCATCACCGGCGGCTTCAACGTCGCCCCCACCGAAGTTGAAGACGCCCTGCGCGGATTCGACGGCGTCGCCGACATCGCGATCGTCGGGCTTCCGAGCTCCCGCGACGGCGAGACGGTGGTCGCCGCGGTCGTCGCGAAGCCCGGCCAGACGCTCGACGCCGAGGCGTTGCGCGCCTACGGGCGCGAGAACCTCGCCGCATACAAGGTGCCTAAGCAGGTCTACTTCGTTGACGAGTTGCCAAAGTCGCTGATCGGCAAGGTGCTGCGCAAGAAGGTGAAAGACGCGCTGCTCGAGCGCGACGACGTGAAGCAGGATTGATGGCAGAGGTCGACTACGAAGGTGGACCCTGCGCCGCCAGCCGAGGGCGATTAGGTCAGGCCGCCAACTCGGGTCGCCAACCCCTCACTGCTCAGAGTTCCACGCCCAAGATGCGGCAGCGAATGCCCGGGACCCGTGCGAACTTCGCATCGGCGGTCACCAGCGGACATCCGAGTTCTTCGGCCAGGGCGAGGTAAGCCGCGTCGTAGGCGGTCGCGTTGCGTGAGAGCTCCCGGATGCGAGGGAACAACGGCGCCGTCGGCCACACTTCGAAGGCACGATTGGCAAGCTCACCGGTGTGGAACGCGAACTGCGCATCGTCGATCTTGTTGCCCAACCACACGCCGCGTATCGCGTTGAACGCCTCAAGACGAAAGTGTTCTGGCACGAACCATTCACCACTCGTGCTCAGGGCATCACGCACGGCACCGCTCGCGCGGCCGAGGCTGAGATCGATCCACGCCGATGCGTCGATGACTCGCATCAGTTGGACAGCGAGGAGTCGGGCAGGCCGACCGCATCCATGATCCGCTGGTCGCGTTCCGCGTGACCCTCGGCAATGAGCGCCGCGATATCGACATCGTCGCCGATCACGGGTGGGCGGGTAGCGACTTCTCTCAGCCAGCGGAGGTTGTCTGAAGCGGCGGCTTCGCGTTCGAGCACGTCCATCAAGAAGAGTTGCAGCGATTGGCCGCGCCGTTCCGCTTCTGCGGCGAGCCCCTCACGCACTCGCTGCGGAACGTCTCGAATCTGAATCGCCACCATGCATGCAGATTAGCATGCAACTGTGGCGGCGATCCCGTTCTAAGCACTTTAGCTCTCGGAGTTCGCCACCGGCGGCTTCAGGTCGTCGGCCGAGAACCGTGCCACCGTCAGCGCGTCGTCCTTCAGGTCGACCATCACGGTGTCTCCATCGCGGATATCGCCAGCGAGCAGCGAACGCGCCAGCTTGTCATCGATTTCGTGCTGCATGAGGCGCCGCAGTGGCCGCGCACCATAGATCGGGTCGTAGCCGC
>JBDUBG010000442.1:0-3207 GCA_040004215.1 Pseudolysinimonas sp.
CCCGGCTGGCTGTGGGCGAAGGGGCCGCCGGCGACGTCTCCGTGAATGGGGCGGGCGTCGCTGACGCGACCTGAGGCTGGCTGCTCGCCGCGCAGCCGGCCAGGAGCAGGCCAGCCATGACGATCACGCCGATCTGGATCAGTCTCACCCTCGGAGGGTAGGCCGCGAAATCCCAGTGGCCGCTGTGAACGTAGGCTCGACCCCATGGCACATCTGCTCGGCGCGGAGAGCATCTCGCTCGAGTACCCCACCAAGATCGTCTTCGAGAACGTCACCGTCGGCATCAACGAGGGTGACCGGATCGGCGTGGTTGGTCGCAACGGCGACGGCAAGTCGACCCTGATGCGGCTGCTGGCCGGGAGGCAGGAGCCGGATTCCGGCCGGGTCACCCGCCGCGGCGGCGTCACGCTCGGCATGCTCGACCAGTCAGACGCGCTGGTCACCGGGTTAACCGTGTCCCAGACCGTGGTGGGCGATCGGCCGGAGCACGAGTGGGCGGGCGATCCGCGCGCGCGTGACGTGATCGCCGGCCTGATTGGGGGCACGGCGACCGGCCAGGGTCACGTGCAGGGGCAGAGCGGCGACATCCCGTGGACGGCTCTTGTCGACGACCTGAGCGGTGGCCAGCGCCGACGGGTCGCGCTCGCAGCCTTGCTCACCCGCGACTGGGACGTGGTCTTTCTCGACGAACCGACCAACCACCTCGATGTCGAGGGGGTGGCCTGGCTGGCCCAGCACTTGAAGAAGCGCTGGCAGGCCAACCAGGGCGGGCTCGTGGTGGTCACCCACGATCGGTGGTTCCTCGATGAGGTGTCGACTGACACCTGGGAGGTGCACGACCGCATCATCGAGCCCTTCGAGGGCGGCTATGCCGCCTACATCCTGCAACGCGTCGAACGCGATCGGATGAACGCGGCCACCGAGTCAAAGCGTCAGAACCTGATGCGCAAAGAGCTGGCATGGCTGCGGCGCGGGGCTCCTGCCCGGTCGACGAAGCCGAAGTTCCGGATGGATGCCGCTGCCGCCCTGATCGACGACGTGCCGCCGATCCGCGACTCGGTGTCGCTCGCGCGGCTGGCCGTGAATCGGCTCGGCAAGGATGTCGTCGATCTGCTCGACGCCTCCGTAACCTTCCCCGTGGTGCAGCCAGACGGGGGCGTCGGCTCGCTCGACGTGTTGCACGACATCGAGTGGCGGATCGCACCAGGCGAGCGCACCGGCATCCTCGGGGTGAACGGCGCGGGCAAGTCGACGCTGCTCGGCCTGGTGGCCGGCACGGTGAAGCCGACCAGCGGCGTGGTGAAGCGCGGCAAGACGGTGAAGCTGGCGATCCTCGATCAGCGACTCGACGAGCTCACCGACATCGCCAACGATCGCGTCAGTGCGGTCATTGCGCGCGAGAAGACCTCGTTCAACAGCGGCGGCGTCGAGTTGACGCCCGGCCAGTTGCTCGAGCGGCTCGGGTTCACGAGCGCGCAACTGTCGACCCCGGTGAAGGATCTCAGCGGCGGGCAGAAGCGCAGGCTGCAGCTCCTGCTGATCCTGCTGCACGAGCCGAACGTGCTGATTCTCGACGAGCCCACCAACGACCTCGACACCGACATGCTCGCCGCCATGGAGGATCTGCTCGACTCCTGGCCCGGCACCCTGCTCGTCGTCTCGCACGACCGGTACCTGCTCGAGCGCGTGACAGACCAGCAGTATGCAGTGCTCGACGGGAGGCTGCGGCACCTGCCGGGCGGGGTGGAGGAGTACCTGCGCATCAGAGCTGATCGAGTAGGCGGCGCGGCCGCCGTATCGAGATCTGGTTTCGATACGCTGACGAAGTCGGCTACTCAACCAGCCAGCGGCCTCACCGGAGCCGCCAAACGCGACGCCGAGAAGGAACTCGCCGCCGCGAACCGCCGTCTCGTCAAATACACCGATCAGATCGCCGCCAAGCACGCCGAGTTCGCCGCGCACGATCAGAACGACTACACCGGCCTCGGCACGCTGCAGACCGAGCTCTCGGCGTTGGAGACTGACGCGGCGAAGCTCGAGGAGCGCTGGCTCGAACTCACCGAGCTTCTCGAGGCCTGATCACGTCAGGCGCCCTGGTGGGTGATCTGGATCAGATTGCCGCAGCTGTCGTCGAACACAGCGGTGGTCACCGGCCCCATCGCGACGGGCTCCTGGGTAAACCGCACACCGAGATTCCGCAGCCGCTCATGCTCGGCGCGCACGTCATCCACTTCGAAGGAGGCGGCGGGAATCCCGTCGGAGACGAGAGCGTCAGTGAACGGCTTCACAGCCGGATGCTCGTTCGGTTCGAGTAGAAGTTCGGTCCCTTCTGGGTCGTCGGCTGAGACCACCGTCAGCCAGCGGTACTCACCCAACGGGATGTCGTGTTTCGTGACAAACCCCAAGAGTTCGGTATAGAAGTGCTGCGCCTTCTCTTGGTCGTCGACGAAGACGCTGGTCAGATTGATTCTCATGTCGGTCCTTTCGTGAGCCACCGATCAACGATCGACGTCAACGGATCAGTGTTGAGGGAGTGGAACTTGTATCGCCCTTCGCGCCTAGTTCGCACCAGCGCAGCATCCTCGAGCACATCGAGGTGCTGCGAGATCGCTTGACGCGACGAGACGAGTCCGTGATTGGTCAGCATTCGGGTGCACAGTTCGAAGAGAGTTTGCCCGTCTCGCTCCCTGAGCTCGTCGAGGATCAAGCGCCTCGTGGGATCCGCCAATGCCTTGAAGACGTCTCCCACGGTTCGACCATAGGCAAGCAACTGCTTGCATGTCAACGACGAGGGCATGTCGGCCAACGAGAGGTTGGCTGCCCGCACGCCCCTAGGGCACCCTGTCAGTGAAGTCGTTTTCGTCTTGCGTTATATAACGAGGAATAGATACAATCGCAACATGGAAGCCCTCGACGCGCTCGCGGACCCGGTCCGTCGCCGCATGGTGCAGTTGCTGTCGCATGGCGAGAGCACGGCCGGCGAACTGGCCCGCGCGGTGGGCGATGAGTTCTCGATCAGTCAGCCCGCGGCATCCCGGCACCTCAGGGTGCTGCGTGAGGCCGAACTCGTGACGAGCGAGGTGGATGGCGCGCGCCGCATCTATCGACTGCAGCAGGCTCCGTTTGATGAGCTCGACGACTGGCTGCGCGAGGTGCGGGCCTTCTGGGACGGGCGGCTCGATGCCCTCGAGACCGAGGTGGCCCGCG
>JBDUBG010000103.1:0-3193 GCA_040004215.1 Pseudolysinimonas sp.
AGCAACTCATCTCGGCCGGCAGGGTCACCGTGAATGGTGAGGTGGTGACCGAGCTCGGTTCGCGGGTCGATCCGCTGGTCGACAAGGTCGCGGTTGACGGCAGCGCGGTGCAGCTGGATCCCGACAAGCGCTACGTAATGCTGAACAAGCCGACCGGTGTCGTGAGTTCACTCGCTGACGAACGGGGTCGTCGTGACCTGCGCGAGTTCACTGACGAGTACCCGGAGCGGCTGTTCAACGTGGGCCGGCTGGATTCCGCCACCAGCGGCCTGCTGCTGCTGACCAACGACGGCGAGCTCGCGCACGTGCTGGCGCACCCGTCATTCGGTGTGACGAAGACCTACATCGCGACCGTCGAGGGAATCGTCTACCCGAACGTACTGCGCAAGCTCGAGGCCGGCGTCGAGCTTGAAGACGGACCGATCGCTGCCGATCGTGCGCGACTCATCGGCGAGCCATCGCGCGGCAAGAGCATCGTCGAGGTGACGCTGCACTCAGGTCGCAATCACATCGTGCGACGCATGCTCGACGCCGTCGACCACCCGGTGCTCGAGCTGGTGCGGCGGCAGTTCGGGCCTCTCCACCTGGGTACGCTCGGCGTGGGACGCGGCCGCGATCTCACCCGGGACGAACTCGGGATGCTGCTCACGCTGTCGCGGGAGCCCGGGCATCCGGCAGCGACCGGGCCCGAGATCGAGCCCGTGATCGAGCCTGAGACCGAAACCGACGAGGACGATTCCGAATGAACACGGCGAGCGGCGAGCCAAGCGCTGGCGTGGTCGGAGCAGGTCGGGTCATCGGCCCCATTCGCATCGTCGGTGCCGGGCTCCTCGGCGCGAGCATCGGCCTCGCCCTGCGCGAGCGCGAGCTTGATGTCTCGCTGGCCGACACCTCGCGCAGCAACCTGCGTCTGGCGATCGACTACGGCGCAGGTCGGGCCGCCACGCCCGACGACGAGCCCAGGCTCGTGATCGTCGCCGTGCCCCCGGATCTGGTGGCCGAGGTGGTCGAGGCCGAGCTGGCCGCCCACCCGACGGCGTTGGTGACCGACGTCGCCAGCGTCAAGTCGGGCATCTTGGCGGGGCTACGGGATGCCGGGGCCGACCTCTCGCGTTACCTCGGTTCGCATCCGATGGCCGGGCGCGAGCGTGGGGGAGCGATTTCGGCGCGAGCCGACCTCTTTCTCGGTCGCCCCTGGGTGATCACGCCGCACGAGAAGACCTCTGAGGCGCAGGCGCGCATTCTCGAAGATCTCGCGCTCGAACTCGGCGCGACACCGGTGCGCATGACACCCGAAGAGCACGACAAGGGCGTCGCGCTGGTCTCGCACGCCCCGCAGCTCGTCGCCTCGCTGCTGGCTTCTCGACTGCGCGGGGCAAGCGCCGCCGAGGTGGGGCTCGCAGGGCAGGGGCTGCGCGACACCACGCGGATTGCCGGCAGCAACCCCGAGCTCTGGGTGCAGATCCTCGGGGCGAACGCGGCACCCGTCGCCCGCGTGCTGCGCGACTATCGGGACGAGTTGGATGCCGTCATCGGCGCACTCGAAGAGCCCGCGGCATCCGGATCCCCGCGTCGCATCGCCGAGGCACTCGCCGCCGGCAACCAGGGGGTCGCGCGCATCCCGGGCAAGCACGGAAGAGACGATCGCTACACCGCGCTCATCGTGAAGGTGGATGACACTCCCGGCCAACTCGCGCGCCTGCTCGCCGAGATCGGCGAGGAGGGCGTGAACCTCGAAGACTTCCGGCTCGAGCACTCGCCCGGAACGCAGGTCGGCTTCGCCGAGATCGACGTGATGCCCGAGGCAGCGCATGGCTTGGCCGCAGCGCTGGAGGCGCGCGGCTGGACCCTGGCAGAAGGGGAACGATGAGCGGCGGCTCGAACGCTCCGGTCGTGGTCGCCGTCGATGGCCCGGCAGGCAGCGGCAAGTCGAGCGTCAGCAAAGACGCCGCGGTGGCTCTGGGTTACGCCTTTCTCGACACCGGGGCAGCGTATCGGGCGCTTACCTGGCTGGCGCTGGAGCGGGGGATCGATCCCACCGATGCCTCCGCCGTGCTCGAGATGCTCGACACCTTCCACTACACGACCCAGGTGGTTGGCTCGGGGATCGTCGTGCACGTGGGCGACGCCGAGGTGACCGCGGCGATTCGAGAGCCTCGGGTGACCGCGGTCGTGAGCGATGTCGCGCGCATCCCGGAGGTGCGCGTTGCGCTTAATCACGTGTTCCGCCGACTGATTGCGGCCACGGATCGGCCTGGCATTGTGGTCGAGGGGCGCGACATCACGACCGTCGTGGCGCCGGATGCCGCCGTGCGGATCCTGCTCACCGCCGACGAAGACGTTAGGATTGCTAGGCGCTCCGCCGAACTCTCGCCGGGCGCCGCCTCCACGGCCTCGCAGTTACGCGAGCGAGACCGGCGGGATGCTCAGGTGGTCGACTTCATGACCGCGGCACCCGGGGTGACGACGATCGATTCGACCGAACTGGATTTCGGGCAGACCGTTCGAGCCGTCGTTGATCTGGTGCGCACCACGACCTGAGTACATCCTTCCGGCGCACTGAAAGAGACACCAACATGACCGACGACCGCGAGCCGATCGACGGGGCAGACGCCGCCGCAGAGTCGGCAGAGCTCGAGCAGCCCACCCTCGCACCCGATGACGAGATCTCGGCCGAGTTCGGAGAGTTGGATGGCGCGCTTGTCGGGCGCCTCGCAGAACTCGACGACGACGTGGCTGAGGCCCGCGCGAGTTCGCTGCGCAGCGGACTGGCCGACTACGACCTCGATGACGAAGACCTCGAGATTCTCGAGGCTTCTGCCGAGGGCATCGACGGCATCTACTACCTGCCGGCGCTGCCTGTGCTGGCCATCGTCGGCCGCCCGAACGTGGGCAAGTCTGCGTTGGTGAACCGCATCATCGGCCGCCGCGAGGCTGTTGTCGAAGACACCCCCGGCGTCACCCGCGACCGCGTCTCGTACAAGGCCGAGTGGCTCGGCCGTCGTTTTACCGTCGTCGACACCGGCGGCTGGGAGCCCGACGCGAAGGGCATCAACGCCTCGGTGGCGGCCCAGGCCGAAGTGGCCGTTGATCTGGCGGATGCCGTCCTGTTCGTCGTCGACATCAACGTCGGGGCCACGGCTACCGATGAGCACGTTGTCGGGATGCTGCGCGCGAGCAAGCGCCCGGTCAT
>JBDUBG010000223.1:0-3190 GCA_040004215.1 Pseudolysinimonas sp.
CGACCCGATTGCCGAGCTGCCTGTCGATGGCACTCCCTATGACGTGCGCGCGCCAACTCGAGTCGGCAACCTTGCGTTCGACACTGCGTTCGGCGAGGTGAAGCATGCGAATGTGCGTGAAGGTCGTGGTGACGTGGCCTGGCTTACCGCCCCTGATGGCTCGCGCACAACACTCTGGCAGGACACCGCGTGGGGGTACGTGCAGGTCTTCACCACCCACGCGATGGCCACAGCAGACGGCCCGATGGATGCGATCGCCATTGAGCCGATGACAGCGCCGCCTGACGCCTTGAACTCGGGCCAGGGGCTGCTCTGGCTGGAGCCGGGCTCCAGCTGGGAGGGATCGTGGGGCCTCCGCTACGCTCGGGGCAACGAAGGGAACTAGCCATGCCCTCCCGCCGCGACGTGACTCTCAAGCGTTGGCGCCGCTACCTCGCCGACGAGCGCGCAGAGGCTGCGGTCTATCGCGAGCTGGCTGAACGGAAAAAGGGTCAAGAGCGCGAAATTCTGCTCGGCCTTGCCGAGGCGGAAGGTCGTCACGAAGCGCACTGGATCGAGCTGCTTGGTGACGAGGTCGGCGCCCCGGTGCGAGGCGACCTGCGCACGCGGCTTCTCGCCTTTCTGGCGCGTCACTTCGGTGCGCTGTTCGTGCTCGCGCTGGCGCAGCGGGCCGAAGGCCGGTCACCGTATGACGCCGACGCTGACGCCTCCCAGTCCATGGCAGCCGACGAGCTCATCCACGGCGAAGTGCTGCGTGGCCTTGCCGCACGGGGGCGCAGTCGGCTCGCCGGCTCGTTTCGGGCCGCCGTTTTCGGGGCCAACGATGGGCTGGTGAGCAACTTGGCTCTGGTACTCGGGATCGGGGCGACCGGGGCTCCTCCTGTCACCGTCCTCTTTACGGGAATCGCCGGCCTGCTCGCCGGGGCGCTGTCGATGGGAGCGGGGGAGTACGTGTCGGTGCGCTCGCAGCGTGAACTCCTGGAGGCATCCCGTCCCGATCCTGCCGCACAGACAGCCCTCGGCAAGCTCGATATCGACGCCAATGAGCTTGCGTTGGTCTACCGCGCTCGCGGCATGAGCAAGCCGGATGCCGAGGCGCACGCCGCCACCGTGCTCGCGACCCTGCATCTCGACGCCGATGACCCTGCGGCCGCGGGAGTTGACACCCCAGAAGAGCTCGGTTCGCCCTGGAGCGCTGCGATCTCGAGTTTCGTGTTCTTCGCCTCGGGAGCGCTCATCCCCGTCCTGCCCTATGCCTTTGGCGCGCGAGGTCTCGGAGCGATCACGATCGCTGCCGGCGCAGTCGGGCTCGCTCTTCTTGCCACCGGAGCGATCGTCGGCATCTTGTCGGGTGGGTCTCCATGGAAGCGGGCGTTGCGCCAACTCCTGATCGGCCTGGGCGTCGCCACGGTGACATACCTGCTCGGCTCGCTCGTGGGGGCGAGCGTCAGCTGACTCAGGGGCAACCAACTCAGTGCGGCGCGGCTCCGCCCGCCGGGTTGCCAGCGATGAAGGTGATCGTGTCGCAGAGCTGGCCGTCTTGCAGGATCCGCAAGTAGAGCAAGTGGGTGGTGGCGGATCCGGACGATCCGACCAAGCCGATCACGTCGCCCATGGCGACGGTCTGGCCGGCCGCGACGGTCTGAGATCCGATCTGCATGTGGCCGTACAGGCTGGTCACCGCGTGACCGGCGACGACGCCCTGGATGACGACGTACTGTCCGAGGGTGCTGTCGGTGCCGCTCACGAGAACGACGCCGTCGGTGACCGCATGCACCGGGGTGCCGCTCGCGATCAGGAGGTCTTGGCCGTGGTGAGACGCACTGACGCCGCGCCCGATTTGCGGCGAGGTGTCCGTTGCCCAGCGCACCGGGCCCGGCGCGGGGACCGCGCAGATCCCGGTAACCGAGGGCTCGCCGGCCCCCGAATCCTGCGCCGTGTAGATGGGCTTGGGCAGAATGACCGTGTAGCCGTCACGGGCGGACAGCGCCGCGACCGAGGCGGAGGAGACCGAGGCATCCTGAATTGGGCCATGTTCCTGCGCGACGCTGACGGCGACGGTTTTCGTTGCACCCCCGAAGGCACTCGCCGGAATCGAGACGCCGATCGCGAGCAGCATGCTGAACGCCATTGCCGCGATGCTCAGCGCGCGACGGCGGAGCGAGTGCCGGTGCCGCGTCACGCTCGAACGAGCGCGGCGGAACTCTGCTCTGCGGGCAGCGGCGTTTCGCTTGCGAGCCTGCCGGAGGGTCGTCGGAATGCCACTCGACGGCCCAAAAGTATCCATGACTTTCCACTCTAAACGCCGAGACGCGCTCAAGCCAGTCCGTAAACATGAACTGACGCCCGTTGGATAGTCTCGCCGCATGGTCAAGACCTTCATGCGGTGGACGTTTGACGAGCATCGCCCGAGCGCAGTGACGCTGCCCCCTGGGGCAATGATCGTGCAAATACGGGATCCGGATCTCCCTGAGATCGCCCACATCATGGTCGACGGCTACCGCGGAACCATCGACTTCGAAGACGAAACAGATGACGACGCCCTCGACGAACTGCGTGGCGCGGTCGCCGGCTCCAACGGAGAGCCGATCCGCGGAGCGTGGCTGGTAGCTCGAACTGCCGATGGCGTTGCCGCGGCGGCGATTGCCACGATCCGCTGGCAGGGGATGCCGTTCATCTCGTACGTGTTCACCGCAGACGCCAGCAAGCGGCAGGGCTACGCGGGCGCGCTGATCCAGCAGGTGGCGAGCGCCCTCCAGTCGGCGGGCGAGACCGAGCTCGTGCTCTTCGTGACGGTGGGGAATCCGGCGCGTTCGCTCTATGAGCGGCTCGGCTTTGTCGAGGCGGACGCCCCGGCGAGACCCTCTAGTTGATGACGGGCTTCGCGGTGATCACCACAGTGAAACCGACTACCTCGTGGCCCGGGATCGCACTCACCAGGGCGACCTGCGTTCTGCCGATGTGCAGCGGCACCAGTTCAGGAGAGAAGCTGCCGTCGCCCTCATTGCGATGCTGCACCACCGCCACGATCCGGTCGTCGGCGATCAATGCGGAGTAGCGCCAGCCGGTGCCGCCGGTGTCGATCCGCATTACTTGGTGCAGGCCCAGCCGCACGGTTGCCGATTGGATGTCGACCAGGCGCATCGTGAACGGCGTCGGCTCGGGGGCGGTGGCCGTGCCAGCGCAGCCC
>JBDUBG010000404.1:0-3175 GCA_040004215.1 Pseudolysinimonas sp.
GTGTACCTGGATGCGCTGGCTCGCGGTGACGTGTCCGACGCGTTGTCGCTACCGGGGGTCGACGCGCGCGGCGCGGGCGAGTTGCTGTCGCAGGATGGCACGCTGGCGGGACTCAGCGGCATCCATCAGGTCAGCGACGAGGAGCATGGCGGCGCACACTGGGTCACGATGGGGTGGACCAGCCCGCACGGTTCTGGCACCACCACCTTCGAGGTGAAGCGCGTCGGCACACGCTTCGGGCTGTTTCCGGAGTGGGGCTTCGCCGCGAGCCCCATGGCGACGGTGTCACTCCTCGTGGAGAACGACGCGCGCTTCACTCTCAACGGGGTGCAAGAGGTGTCTCCGACGTCCTCAGACAAGCCCGTCGAGTATGCCGTCCTCGTTCCGGGTAGCTATACCTTTGGGCACCGCTCGACCTACCTCACTGCAGCGCCAGTCCGCGTGGTCGCCGACACCGTCGGGCAAGATCTCTCTGCCACGGTTCGGCCTCAGGCTGATGCGGCGTTTGTCGCGGCGGTGACCGCACAGCTGCACCGCCAGCTGGATGCCTGCGCCACGCAGACCGTGCTCTTTCCGACCGGATGCTCGTTCGGCCAGGCGATCCAGAATCGCGTTACAGGAGTGCCAGCCTGGTCGATCGTGCACTACCCGATGATTCGGATCACAGCCGGATCGGACTTCGGCAGCTGGCAGATCCCCGCGTCCCCCGGCACCGCGCACCTGACCGTCGCCGTCACCTCGCTGCTCGACGGAACGGTGTCGACGTTCGACCAGGACGTTCCGTTCCAAATCCGGGCAGCTGTCGATCTCGGCGCAGACGACGCGGTCACCGTCACCCAGCGCTAGGGCGCAACGCCGCCCGCGCGGCCTGACGACGCCGCCAGCGGATCGCCACGGTGACCGCCAGGGCGACGAGGGGGATTCCTCCGACGATCGCGGCGAGGCCGCCCGCCGCCTGCTGATCCGCGAGGGGTGTCGCCCCCCAGGTGCGACTCATCGCTCCGTACCAATCCGCGAGCAAGAGTCCCATATTCGAACTGAGGGTCCAGCAGAAGAGAGCGTGCAACACCAGCACTACCACTACCAGCGGCAGCCGAACCGCAGAGGGCGTCGGCCTCCCTGTCACGTCGACGCTGACCATGGCCGCCACGAAGACGCCGCCGACCATCATGCTGCCCGCGATCATCCACTCGTGGCCGGCTGTGTCGACCGTGACCCAGCGCAGCAACGGCGAGTAGGTCACCGCCCAGAGGGAGGCGACGAAGAGCGCGGTCGCCACGGCCGGGTGGGTCACGATCGCCGCGAGCCGCGACTGCGTGAGCAGCTGGATCCATTCTCGCGCGCCGCGGCTGCCGTCGTCACGCGGCGAGATGGCCGCCAGCGCCAGCCGGATGGGCGCCCCGAGCACGAGCAGCATCGGGATCGCTGTTGCCAGCAGCAGCAGCTGGATCAGATGCTGGCCGAACAGGAACTGCTCGTAGACATTGAGCGCGCCATTGGTTGCCCACAGCAACACACCCATGCCCGACATCCACAGCACCGTGCGGTATCGCGGCCACGCGACGCCGCGGCGGTGCATGCGCCACACGCCCGTCGCGTAGAAGACAATCCCGAATGCGCAGGCGAGTGCCCAGAGCAGGTCGAGATTGCCAGCCGTGACAGCACGCAGCGGAGTGAGTTCCGGCGGCAGCGGAATACCGGTCAGATACTCGGCGGAGGTGGCGCCGGCCGGCGATGACACGGACGCCGCTGCCGGCGGCGGCGACACGGCAAGCACCGACGCGACCCCCTCGGCGATTCCCAAGACGGCGAGTTCGGCGGCGGCGAGAACCCAGAACAGCTTGGCCGCGTTCTCGCGGGTGATCTGTGCGATGAGCCTTCGGCGCAACACGGCGACAAGCAACCCGAGTGCGACCAGGGCGGTCACCTTCACGAGCACCAGCGCCCCGTATGGCGTGAGCAGCTCGGTGAAGGATCCGACCCGGATCACGGCACTCGCCGTGCCGGAGGCCGTCACGACAACGAAGGCGATGACTGCGATCGTCGAATAGCGCGGGAGCACGGCCAACATCCGCTCTGGGCTGAGCGTGCGTCGCAGAAGCACCAGCGTCAGCAGTGCACCCAGCCAGACACTGGCGAACAGAACGTGCAGCCAGATCGCCATCGCTGCCGCGTTCCGGCTCGAGCCGTCGTCGGCGTGACCTAGTCCCGCATAGGGGATGAGGCCGGCGATCGCGAGCAGGGCAACGACACCGAGCGCGGTGACGTTGCGCACCGCGAAGCACAGCACGGTGAGCGCCGCGCCGATCAGGGTGGTCGCCAGCCAGGATCGGCCCGAATCAGTGGAAGTGAGGAATGAACCCAGCGACTGGCCGAAGGCCTGGTCGAGGCTCAGCGGAGTTCTCGCCGCAGTGCTGAACGCCAGGATCGACGAGGCAGCCGCCGCGAACGTCCAGACTCCGGCACCTGCGGCGGCGAGATCTAGGGATCGGCTGAACCCTGCCTCGCGCGAGTTGAGCGCGAAGATGCACAGCGCCAGGGCTCCGAGGGTCAGAGCGATCGCGAGGTCGAGCACCAATTTCGCGAGCGGCACGCCGTAGCGCACCAGCGCACCCGGATTCTGGCCGATCCCCGAGTCCGCTCCTCCGGCGAACGCCAGGGCGACAAGGAGCGCAGCGAAAGCGGCGAGGAGCACGACCGCCGGTCCGCTCACTCTCGCGACGCGCTGCACACTCCGAGCGTAGGCGAGCCGGGGCACGCGCGATGGGCCGCCCGGGGCGAAGGTCGACCACCCGGCCCCGTCCAAATCAAGGATGAAACTGCCGAACGGCATCCGGATCACGTGGATACCGGCAAAAGACGCCGTCTTATCCTTGATTTCGCAGTGTTCGCAGGGGCCGCGGGCGCCGCACGCACGACGAAGGGCACCGACCGGTGTGGTCAGTGCCCCTCGAACGAACTGCGGTTGCCTCGGCCAGAAGGCCGAAATGGGCTAGGACTTGGCGGCGGCCTTCAGCTTGCTGCCGGCCGAGACCTTGACGCCGTAGCCGGCGGCGATCTGGATGGTCGCGCCCGTGGCGGGGTTGCGGCCCTCACGTGCGGCGCGGTGGGTGCGCTCGACGCTCAGCCATCCCGGGATGCTGACCTTGGTGCCTTCGCCGACCGACTTCGCCAG
>JBDUBG010000328.1:0-3159 GCA_040004215.1 Pseudolysinimonas sp.
ATCTGCTCGACCCCGACGCCCTCACCATCACCGGCAAACCGCTGGTCAGCTACCTCGACGACGCGCGCATCTGGGACGCCGACGTCATCACCCCGCGCGACTCGCCGCTGCAGCCGGCCGCGGGCATCACGACACTGCGTGGCTCGCTGGCGCCGGGTGGGGCGATCATCAAGCCGGCTGCGGCATCCGCCCATCTGCTGAAGCATCGCGGGCGGGCGATGGTGTTCGACTCGATCGAGGACTTCAATGCGCGCATCGACGACCCGGAGCTCGAGGTCGACGCCGATGCGGTGCTGGTGTTGCGCGGCTGTGGGCCGAGAGGCTACCCGGGCATGCCAGAGGTCGCGAATATGCCGCTGCCGACCAAGCTGCTCGAGCAGGGGGTGCGCGACATGGTGCGCATCTGCGACGGTCGCATGTCGGGAACGGCATATGGCACCGTGGTGTTGCACGTCACCCCCGAGGCTGCTGCCGGGGGCCCGCTCGCCCTGGTGCAGACCGGTGACTGGATCTCGTTGGACGTGCGCGGCAAACGTCTCGACCTCGAGGTCCCGGCCGACGAACTGGCGCAGCGCACGCCCAACAAGGCGACCCTCGAAGGATTCGCGAACCCGCGCCGCGGCTGGGAGCGGCTCTACGTCGACCACGTGATGCAGGCCGACACGGGCGCCGATCTCGACTTTTTGCGCGGAGGATCCGGGTCGAAGGTGAGTCGTGAGTCGCACTGATCAGGTGACGGTCGCCACCGACGAGTCCTTCGACCTCGCGGAAGGGCCGGTCTGGGATTCGATTCGAGAGCAGTTGTTGTGGGTCGACATCCGGCAGGGCACCGTGCTGGTGGGGCGGTTGCTCGACGACGGAACGGTCACCGTCGATCAGCGCGTCAGCATGCCCGGCACGGTCGGGGCGGTCGCTGTCTCAGAGGCCGGGGACTGGATCATCGCCGGGCAGCGCGAGATCTTGACCCGCACCCGGGACGGCGAGCTGGCAGGCGGTCCCACCGTGCTGGCATCCGACTCGGGAGAGCGCCTCAACGATGCCAAGGTCGACCCGGCGGGCCGTTTTGTCGTCGGCTCTTTGGTGATCGACGAGAGCCCGACCACGAGCCAAGTGCTGGTCATTGTGCAACCGGATGGAAGCCTCGCTGAGCTCGACGACGACCTCACCCTCTCGAACGGAATGGCGTGGAGCCCCGACGGGTCGCAGTTCTACAGCATCGACACCGGGCACCGGGCTGTCTACGTACGTGACTACGACGCGGCAGCGGGGACCGCCGGCCCGCGGCGCGTTCTCCTCACCCTTGAGGAAGGCCGCTTCCCGGATGGCATGTGCGTCGACGCAGACGGCTACCTCTGGATCGCGATCTGGGGAGGCGGCCAGGTGCGTCGCTACTCGCCTGACGGCGTACTCGATCGGGCGATCGACGTGCCGGCACCGCACACCAGTTGCGTCGCATTCGCCGGCCCCGACCTCGCCACTATGGTCATCACGACGGCGATGAAAGGGCTCGACGAGCAGCAACTGGCGAGCTTCCCGCTCTCGGGCCGACTCTTCACTGTCGATGCGGGGGTCAGAGGCCTCCCGACCACGTGGTGGTCAGGCCATCCGCTCTCTCTGCCGCCCGAAACCCTGCTCCGCAACGCGCCGCAGTGAAGGCCTTCGTGATCACCGGGCCGGGTGAGGCGAGCGTGCAGGATGTCGCGCCTCCGGTTGCCGAACCCGGAGAGGTCGTCGTTGAGATCGTCCGCGCGGGAGTGTGCGGCACCGACATCGACTTCTTCACCGGCGCGATGCCGTATCTCCACGACGGATTCGCCGCCTACCCGATGCGGATCGGCCACGAGTGGATGGGCACCGTCTCGGCCGTCGGCGACGGAGTCGACCGCCGCTGGCTCGGCCGTCGGGTGACCGGTGACACGATGCTCGGCTGCGGCGTGTGCCGCCGTTGTCGCGCGGGGTACCAGTGGGTGTGCGAGTCCCGCACCGAGATCGGCATCCGGGGTGGACGACCTGGTGCGCTCGCGGAACAACTAGCCGTGCCCGAGTTCGCGCTTCGAGAACTCCCCGACTCGGTGGATGACACGCTCGGCGCCCTGGTCGAGCCGGGCGGCAACGCGTTGCGTTCGGTGCAGGGTGCCCAGCTGCATCCCGGGGACCGCGCTCTGGTGCTCGGTCCAGGAACCATCGGCTTGCTCGCCGCGATGTTCGCGCGGGCAGCCGACGCCGAGGTGCACCTGGTCGGTCGTTCGCCGCGCTCGCTCGACTTCGCACGCACCCTGGGGTTCGACGGCGTCTGGACCGAAGACGACCTGCCCGATCTCGCATGGGACGCCGTGATCGATGCCTCGAACGCGCCATCACTCCCGGCGAGGGCGCTGGATCTCGTTGAACCGGGCAAACGGGTGGTTTATGTCGGACTTGCGGAGTCGCCGAGCCAGATCGACACGCGCACGCTCGCGCTGAAAGACGTCACTGCCGTCGGCGTATTGAGCGCGTCTCCTGCTCTGTCTGCGACGATCGAGGCGTACGAACGGGGCGACGTGGACCCTCGGCCGCTCATCGCCGCGATCGTCGACCTCGACGAGTTGGCGCCCGTCCTCTCGGGCGAGCGGCCTCATGGCGCCGCGGCCGGGCCGAAGGTTCAGGTTGCTCTTTCGCGCTCATAGAGAGCTCGCGGTTCGTCGGTGGCAGCATGGGTGTTCCCGAACAGAGGAGTCATCATGACCATTGCCCAGCCGCGGAAGCACTCGATCATCCCCAGCCGCATTCTCAAGGATCCGACGCATAACCCGGTCGTCCTGAAGGAGGCCGAAAGGCGAGCGGCGAGCATCCAGCTTCGAATCGCGGATGCGATTACCGCGTTCGCCGGGTCGATGGCGTTCGTCTACGTTCACATTGCGCTGTTCGCCGCCTGGATGCTTCTCTTCGAGAAGAGCCCGTGGCCGACACTCACTCTTGTCGTGTCACTCGAGGCGATCTTCCTCTCGACCTTCGTCATGATCGGCCAGAACCGGCAGGCAGGATTCGCCCAGGCCAAGGCTGACCACGATTTCGTGACGCAGGAAAAGGAACTGATGACGAACACCGAGCTCACGAAACAGATTCACCAACTGACCAGCGAGCTGCACAGCCGACTGATGAAGGATTAGTTCGACGGGC
>JBDUBG010000052.1:0-3142 GCA_040004215.1 Pseudolysinimonas sp.
CGCATCGAGGCGGCGGGGCTCGTGCGTCAGGGCAAGACCTTCTCGCTCTCGCAATCGTTCGATAACGAGGGGCCTCAGAACGGATGGCGCGGCCGCGTCAATCCTGTGCACCTGATGACCGACACTGGCCTGGCCGCCGCCGCGGGCATCCAGGGGTTCCCGCATGGCATTGGCGGCGCGGACGACGTGGTGTTCATGCCGCTTCAGGCATCTACCCAGTGGGATGGCCTCGGGCACATCTTCGACCGCAAGAAAGCATGGAACGGACGCGACGCCGGCTCGGTCGTCACCAATGATGGAGACCAGTTCACCGGCATCCAGACCTCGGCCTCGCAGTTCGTCACCCGAGGCGTGCTGCTCGACGTCGGAGCGGCTCTCGGCGTCGACGGGCAACTGCCAGACGGATTCGCGATCACTCCCGAGCACCTCGACGCCACGATCGAACTCCAGGGTGTGAGCTCGCAGATCGGGCGCGGCGACATCATGCTGGTCAGAACCGGGCGCCTCACTCGCGCCCGTGCAGAAGGCTGGGGCGACTACGCAGGAGGTCCGGCGGCCGGACTCTCATTCTTGAGCCTCGGGTGGCTGCACTCGCATGAGATCGCGGCCGTCGCGACCGACACCTGGGGCTTCGAGGTGCGACCGAACGAGTTCGAGGACGCCTTCCAACCTCTTCATCAGATCGTCATCCCCAACATGGGCCTGTACATCGGCGAGATGTGGGATCTCGACCTCCTCGCCGATGACTGCGCGGCAGACGGGTCATATGAGTTCCTGCTCGTGGCTGCCCCCATCCCGTTCACGAACGCGGTGGGTTCCCCCGTGAACCCGATTGCCGTCAAGTAGCGAAACTCGATGAGATCACTCATCACCCTCACCAAAAGGAGCAACGATGCCCGCAGTTGAATCGGTCTTAGTTGTCGGTGCCGGCGTGGCTGGCTGCGCTGCCGCCATTTTGCTCGCGGAAGCGGGAGTCAGGGTCGACCTCATCGATCAGAACGCCGAGGTCTCCAGCCGGGGCTCGGGAATCACACTGCAGGGAAACGCCCTGCGAGTATTCCGCCAGCTCGGCGTGTGGGAGACCCTGCTCGAACAAGGTTTCGCCTTCAACACCGTCGGATTCCGAGCCCCCGACCCACAGGGGACGCTCATGATGGAAGTCCCCGACGCGAGAACGGGCGGACCGGATCTTCCCGCCACCCTGGGGATGCCGCGCCCCGCGCTCGCCACGGTCTTGCTCGATCGCGCCCACGAGGTCGGTGTCAACGTGCGACTCGGCCTCAAATACCTCGGCCACACCGAAAACCCGTCAACGGTGACGGCGACTCTCGACGACGGATCGAGCGCCGACTACGACCTCATCATCGGAGCTGACGGGGTGCACTCGCGCGTCCGAGAAGATCTGGGGATCGAGGCCGACATCAATCCGATCGGAATGGGCATCTGGCGGATGTTCCTGCCCCGGCCCGACTCGATCGCTCGCACCGACCTGGTGTACGGCGGGGCCAGCTACATCGCCGGCTACTGCCCCACCAGTGACGACTCGCTCTACGCCTACCTCGTGCAGGAAGCCAACCCAGCCGATGCGGAGCTGAGCCACGAAGAGGGCGTCGAACGCTTCCGCTCGCTCAGTGAGGCCTATCACGGGCCCTGGGACGACATCCGCCCGTCGATCACGAACGATCGCTTCGTGAACTACGCGGTGTTCGAGAGCCACATCGTCGAGGGGCCGTGGAACAAGGGACGCATCGTGATCATCGGCGACGCAGCGCACTCGTGCCCACCCACGCTGGCGCAGGGCGCAGCTCAAGCACTGGAAGACGCCGCCGTGCTCGCCGAGATCCTGATTGCCGGCGACGAGCTGACAGATGAGACCCTGACCTCCTTCGTCGACCGTAGGCGCCCCAGGGCGAGCGCGGTCGTTGCCGCCTCGGTTCAGCTCTGCGAGTGGCTCATCACCGGAAACCGCGATGCCGATGTCCCCGGTTTGATGGGCCGCATTTCACACCTGGTAGGAGAACCCGCGTGACCCAGCCCACCGTCGACGTCCATGCTCACGCCGTGTTCGGACCGCTGCAGGAGTACGTGCTGCAGGCAGATCCTGACGGCTTCGCAGACCATCAGGAACTCGATGCGCGGCGCAACGGCGCCGAATCGCTGAAGTATTCGGGTCCGATGGTTCGCGACCGGATGGGCCAACTGACCAACGTCGAGCGTCGCCTCCAGGACATGGATGAGGCGGGCGTCGACATCCAACTGGTGTCGCCATCGCCCAACCACTACTACCCGTTTCTGGCGGAGAACCACGCGACCCATGTGGCGCGGCTGGCGAACACGCTTATCCGGGACCTCGTCGGCACCGGCAATGGTCGGCTGTTCGGTTTGGGTGTCGCCCCGCTGCAGCATCCGGATGCCGCGGTCGCGGCACTGAACCACGCCGTCGTCGAGTGCGGCCTGAAGGGTGTCGAGATCTCATCGTTCGGCCCGGGAGCCGGCGCGGAGCACTCGGTCGAGCTCTCGGACGAGCGCCTCGAACCGTTCTGGGCGCGCGCCGCCGAGTTGGACGCGATCGTGTTCCTGCACCCCTTCGGCTGCTCCCTCGACGAGAGGTTGGATCGCTTCTACCTCGCCAACACGGTCGGCCAGCCGGTCGAGAACGCGGTTGCGCTCTCGCACCTGATCTTCTCGGGTGTGCTCGACCGGCATCCGGCGCTCAAGCTCCTGGCGTCCCACGGCGGCGGATACCTTCCCACCTTCATGGGACGCAGCGACCACGCCTGGGAGGTCAGGCCCGAGGCCAAGCGCTCGGCGCTGAAGCCCTCCGCCTACCTGTCGAAGCTCTACTTCGACTCGCTCGTTCACACGCCGGAGGCCCTGCGTGCCCTGGTTGCCGCGGTGGGCTCCGATCGGGTGCTGATGGGCTCCGACTATCCCTTCGACATGGGTGTGACCGACCCGGTTCAGCGCGTTCAGGACGCGGGTTTGGCCAAGGCGGACTACGACGCCATCGTGGGCGGCAACGCCGCAAAGCTGGGATTGGTGGCGCGATGAAGATCGCGAGTTGGTCGACACCGGATGGCACGCGCTGCGGCGTCGTCATCGATCACGAGGTCTTCCCCTTCGACGACGGTGTGACCGCGCT
>JBDUBG010000438.1:0-3126 GCA_040004215.1 Pseudolysinimonas sp.
CGACTCATGCCCAGTCTTGCCGACCTCCTTCACGAGGCACGCGGCGAGCTCGCCAAGATGCTCCTCCACCAATTCGGCACCCGCGACCATCGCTGCCGAACGGCCAGAGGGTGCGAGCGCGGCCCAAGCGGGGAATGCATTCAGTGCCGCATCGACGACAGTGTCCAACTCATCGAGCGAGGTCGGTTCGCACCACCCGACGACCTGACCGGTGGCCGGATCATCGACTGGCCACGCCCCACCGAACTGGCCAGTGAGTTCGACGTTCGGAGCTATCCGACTCGCGACCGGATGACCGTCCGGCGATAGCGGCCAAAGCGCACCCCGACTAGCGACCTGATTTGACCTCTGTGCCACGCGAACTCCACCCTCTCCCACGCTGCCTATTCAATTGCTCGCGAGGCCAACAATTTCTAGATCAGTCGCGACTTTCCTCCACACAGAAAGACCTAGCGCGGGAATCGGGTGCACTTCGCCGCTGCGGGTTCCGCCTCGCGGAATGTTGACGTCGGCAATGGCGTGACATCCGGATCCACCGTCACTGTTGTCGTTCAGAGGCAGAGCGGATGGAGGATCCCCGCGTGGAAGTGATTGTTGCTGGTGGCGGGATCGGCGGATTGGCGGCGGCGGCGGCTCTCGCCGCACGTGGCGTGAACGTCGCGGTCCATGAGCGCCGCCTCGAGCTGACCGACGCGGAGGGCGGCGCGATCGTCTTGAGTGAGAACCTGCTCCGCGCCCTCGACTCTCTGGGTGCCACCGTGGAAGCTACCCAAAACGGCGACGACAAGCATCACTTCTCGTACGCAGACACTCACGGCAGACCGCACACTCCTCCGCACTCCAAGCTGTCTGGTGGCAGGTATTTTTACGTGTCCCGTTACGAGCTGCATCACGCGTTACTGCACGCGGCCCAGCGACTGGGTGCCACGGTCGCGGCGGGTTCCGGTATCCGCTCCGCGCGATCGGACGGCACCGTGGTGTTCGACACCGGGAAGGAAGCCCAAGCCGACCTCGTGATCGGGGCCGACGGCGTGGGCTCGGCGGTCCGGCGTTCACTGGACATCACCGTCAGGATGACACCCCAACGCCACTATGGCATCCTCACGTCACTCGACTACCTCCTGCCGAACATCGAAAAGGGCCACATGCGGGAGCGGTGGAACGGTACGTTTCGGATGGGATACGGCTGGCTCGGAAATGGCTCATCCGGCGTCTACCTCTCGTGCAACGAGGACGGGCTGACGACCGACCGTCGTCACCTCGACATCGACAGGTGGGTTTTAGCCTTCCCCGATCAACAGTCCGTCATTCACAGCGTCGCTGAATCGAATCCGAACATCTCGCCGCTGTCCGAAGTCACCTGCTCATCCTGGTCAGACGGTCGGGTTGTTTTGGTCGGCGACGCGGCACACGCGATGCCCCCTCATCGCGGGCAGGGAGCGGCAATGGCCGTGCTAGGAGCCGTCCATCTCGGTCAGGTGCTGGGCCGTGATCCAGAATTATGGACGTCGGAGTCTGGCACCGTTGCGCTGCTGCGCCAATGGGAGGCCGAAGTGCGGCCGATCATTCGACGCACTCAGCGCAATGCCGTTCTGTATTGCCGGGCACAATCGAGATGGCCGAACGTCCTGCTCCCCATTCGGCCCTGGTTGTTCCGGGCCACTGCCAAGCGGATCCGCCGCCTCGACCTGAGCCTTCTCACCGACGAGAACGGGCCTCACTAGCCGAGCACCATCACACGGTCGGCCAGCCCACATCAATCCCGGGGTCCTACGGTGGAGTCCATGATCGCTGTCACCGTCACCGTTCCGTCCGGCCCCGATTCGATCGAGGTGCTCGAGCTGCCCGATCCGACCCCCGCCGCGGGTGAAGTGCTGGTCGCCACTGAGGCCGCCACGCTGAATCCGGCAGACGCGGGGGTGGTCAGCGGGGCGCTCGCCCCGCGCTTCCCCGCCGGATCTCACCCGCCATACATTCCCGGCTGGGATCTCGCCGGCACCGTCATGGCGGTCGGCCAGGGCGTCGATCCCAGGCTGGTCGGCCGGCAGGTGCTCGGCTACTCGCAGTGGTTCGCTACCGCTCACGGCACCCAGGCCGGGCTGGTCGCGCTCCCGCTGAATCAAATGGCCGCGGCATCCCGAGCCCTGCCGTCGCACGAGTTGACCACCTTCGGACTGAACGGGCTCACAGCGCTGCACCTGGTGCAGGGCGCGGACGACGCGGCGACTTTGCTGGTCACCGGAGCGGCCGGCGGCGTGGGCAAGCTCGCCGTCGAGCTGGCGTTGCACGCCGGCAAGACCGTGATCGCGACCGCCGCCGAGATCGATCGCGACGAGCTGCTGGCCACCGGCGCGCAGTTCGTTTCCCGAGACGTTCCCGACCTCGGGGTGGCGGTGCGCGAACTGATTCCTGGCGGGGTGGATGCGGTGCTCAACACCGTTCCCGGGGTCCCGATCGGGCTTGAGGCAGTTCGCGATGGCGGACGATACCGGTCGGTCAGCGTCATCCCGGAACCCGAGCGCGACATCGACGTGGCGCGGGTCGGCGTGCATGTCGACGGCCCCGGCCTCGCCCAGATTGTTGCTCTCGCCGAAAACGCCACCATCACGACGCAGGTCGCGCAGACCTACCCCGTCACGAACGCCAGCGAGGCCTACCGCGCGCTGACCGACGGCTCGAGTCGGCGCGGCAAGCTCGTGCTGGTCTGGTAACCGCCCATCTCGTTTGGCCGCCGAGTAGCGTTGAGACATGCCGATCGACCCCGCCGCCGTCATTTGGAGCACGCCGGTCGGCGATCGCTCCGGCAAGCCCCTGCTCGTGCTGCTGCACGGCCTGGGCAGCCACGAAGGCGATCTGTTCCAGCTCTCGCCCTATCTACCGCTCGATCACGTGATCGCCTCTCCGCGCGGCCCGATCCAGTCGGGAACCGGGTGGTCGTGGTTTGATGTGGCCGCCACTCGCCCCGCACCCCTGAACGAGAGCGCAGACGAGTTCGCCGAGTGGTTGGCGACCGTCCGCGGCGACGCCAGTTCGGTTGCGGTGCTCGGGTTCTCGCAGGGCGGCGTGCTCGGGCTTCAGGCGCTGCGGCGGCATCCTGAGTTGATCGACTCTCTCGTGCTGCTCTCG
>JBDUBG010000133.1:0-3108 GCA_040004215.1 Pseudolysinimonas sp.
CGAACGTCTTCGAAGTGCAGGCCGGTCGTCGGCTCGTCGAGCACGTACACCGTGCGGCCGGTCGACCGCTTCTGCAGTTCGGTGGCGAGCTTGACGCGTTGCGCCTCTCCGCCTGAGAGGGTGGTCGCGCTCTGGCCGAGGCGCACATAGCCGAGTCCGACATCTACCAGGGTCTTGAGGTAGCGGTGGATCGCCGTGATCGGCTCGAAGAACTCGGCCGCCTCGCTGATCGACATCTGCAGCACCTCTGCGATGTTCTTGCCCTTGTAGTGCACCTGGAGCGTGTCGCGGTTGTACCGCGCTCCCCCGCACACCTCGCATGCCACGTAGACGTCTGGCAGAAAGTTCATCTCGATCTTGATGGTGCCGTCGCCCGCACAGTTCTCGCAGCGCCCGCCCTTGACGTTGAAGCTGAAGCGCCCGGGCTGGTAGCCACGCGCCTTGGCCTCAATGGTCTCCGAGAACAGCGTGCGCATCCGGTCGAAGACGCCGGTGTATGTCGCGGGGTTCGAGCGCGGCGTGCGACCGATCGGCCCCTGGTCGACGTGCACCACCTTGTCGAGTTGCTCGAGACCGGTGACCCGCTTGTGCTTGCCGGGCACCTGCTTGGCGCCGTTGAGCTGATTGGCCATCACCTTGTACAGGATGTCGTTGACCAGGCTGGACTTGCCCGACCCGCTGACGCCCGTGACGGCCACGAATGCGCCGAGCGGAAAGCTCACGGTCACGTCTTGCAGGTTGTTGGCCTTCGCGCCCTCGACGGTGATCTGCCGCTTCTTGTCGATCGGCCGGCGCTTGGTCGGCAGCTCGATTGAGCGCCGGCCGGAGATGTAGTCGCCGGTGAGCGAGCGGTGGTTGTCGAGCAGCGAGGCGTAGTCGCCCGAGTGCACGATCTCTCCGCCGTGCTCGCCCGCCCCGGGGCCGATATCGACGATCCAGTCCGCGGTGCGGATGGTGTCTTCGTCGTGCTCGACGACGATCAGCGTGTTGCCGAGGTTCTTGAGCTTGACCAGCGTCTCGATGAGCCGCCGGTTGTCGCGCTGGTGCAAGCCGATGCTCGGCTCATCGAGCACGTAGAGCACACCGGTGAGGCCGGATCCGATCTGAGTCGCCAGGCGGATGCGCTGCGCCTCGCCGCCGGACAGCGTCGCGGCGGCGCGCGCCATGGTCAGGTAGCTCAGGCCAACTTCGAGCAAGAACTCGAGCCGCAGCCGGATCTCGCGTAACACCTGGACGGCGATCTTCGCCTCGCGCGGGGTGAGTTCGAGGGCATCCATGAAGTCGTGCGCCTCGGTGAGGCTCAGCTGGGTGACGGCCGAGATGCTGTGGCCGGCCACGGTGACGGCGAGCACCTCGGGCTTGAGGCGCTGCCCGTCGCAGACCGGGCACGGGATCTCGCGCAGGTACTCGCTGTAGCGAGCTTGAGTCCACTCGCTATCGGCCTCGAGATATTTGCGCTCGATGTAGGGCATCACGCCCTCGAAGCCCGTCGAATACTTCATGGTGCGGCCGTAGCGGTTCTTCCACTGCACCTGCACCTGAAAGTCGTTGCCCTTGAGGATTGCGTCGTGCACCTCATCGCTGAGCTTGCCCCACGGGGTGTCGAGGTCGAATTTCAGGTCGCGCCCGAGGCCCTCCAGCAGCCGTTGGAAGTAGCTGTACATTCCCTTGCCGCCCTGGTTCCAGGGCAGCACGACGCCCTCGTTCAGGGTCAGGCTCGGATCGCCGATCAGCAGCTCACCGTCGACCGCCATCTTCGTGCCCAGGCCCGAGCACTCCGGGCAAGCGCCGAAGGGGGCATTGAACGAGAACGTGCGAGGCTCGACCTCGGTCAGAGCGATCGGGTGGCCATTCGGGCAACTCAGCTTCTCGCTGAAGGTGCGGAACGCGGCATCCCCTTCGAGATCGATGAAGTCGATCGTGACGAGCCCCTTGCTGAGCCCGAGCGCCGTCTCGACCGAGTCGGTGACGCGGGTGATCAGATCGTCGGATGCCACCAGCCGGTCCACGACGACCGCGATGTCGTGCTTGACCTGCTTCTTGAGCACGGGCGGCTCGGTGAGCTGGATCAGCTCCCCGTCCACGAGCGCTCGCGAGTAGCCGCTGGCCGCGAGCTCCTTGAAGAGGTCGACGAACTCGCCCTTCTTCTGCGAGATCATCGGAGCCAGCACCTGGTAGCGGGTGCCGGTCGTGAGTTCCATCAGCTGATCGGCGATCTGCTGCACGGTCTGGCGCTGAATCGCCTCGCCGCATACCGGGCAGTGCGGAATGCCGATGCGTGCCCAGAGCAGGCGCATGTAGTCGTAGATCTCGGTGATGGTGCCGACAGTGGAGCGTGGGTTGCGGTTGGTCGACTTCTGGTCGATCGACACCGCGGGGCTGAGGCCCTCGATGAAGTCGACGTCTGGCCGGTCGACCTGCCCGAGAAACTGTCGCGCGTATGCCGACAGCGACTCAACGTAGCGACGCTGCCCTTCGGCGAAGATCGTGTCAAAGGCAAGACTGGACTTGCCGGACCCAGACAATCCCGTGAAGACCACCAGCGAGTCGCGCGGGATCTCGAGATCCACGTTCTTCAGGTTGTGGACCCGAGCACCTCGAACGCTCAGTTTCTGGGAACCCCGCACACGTTGGACACCCTCGGATTGGATCGACACTGTAGTCATTCTACCGAGACCACCGACATCCGGCTGGCTCCCGCAGACCGCTCAGGCCTCGCGTCGATATCGGCGCGGCTTGCCCGGTCCGAGCTCCTCGATGGTCGCCACGTGCCGAACAGTCACCGGATGCCCCAGAAGCGACAGCAGGCGTCGCTGGATGTCCCCGGGGTCGGCTCCTACCGCGTCGACCTCGACGGAACCGTCCCGCCGCTGCAGCACGGTCCAGCCGCGCGCTCCGGCGTCCTGCAGGTGCTGGGTCAGATCCACCGCGGGGACGGGGCGGCCGTCGGCGTGCTCGAAGCGCACGTCCTCCCGCCCCTCTAGTTGCGCGATCGCCGGGCGTCCGTCGAGCTCGACGAGGCGTCCGAAGTCGCCGGTGCGGTAGCGCACGAGCGGCAGCAGCGGGTTGGATGCTGCTGTCACCACGATCTCGCCCCGTTCACCTCCG
>JBDUBG010000066.1:0-10422 GCA_040004215.1 Pseudolysinimonas sp.
GTCAAGACCCGGCGCCGGGATCGTCCGCCAGCAGCGCGTCAACGGCAGGCACCTGACCGGCGACCAGAAACGACCGGGCCTCGAGCGCGGGCACCCAGCGCGCCGCGTCGAACTCCGGAAAGAGCCGCATGCGGCCCGAGCGAGGCGGCCACTCCAGTTCGAACATGTTGCTGTGCACCTCGGGCACCTCGAAATCGGGCGCCTCTGCAGCGAAGATCGTCACGGTCTTGCCGCTCGTATAGCCATACGTGCCTAGCTCGACGTACGGCAACTCGGGCGCCGGTACGCCGATCTCCTCGGCAAACTCGCGTAGCGCGACGTCGAGGTCGGCCTCTCCGGCGAGAGCCTCGCCCTTCGGGATCGACCAGGCGCGCTCCTGTTTGCTCGCCCAGAACGGCCCGCCCAGGTGGCCGAGCCAGACTTCGAGACCGGATGCCGCCATCCGGTGCAGCAGGATTCCCGCGCTGTGCGCCGCCACGTTCAGTCCTTGCGCAGCGTCGGCCCGGGATGCGGCGGGGCACCCCGCAACCCGCTCAGTAGGAACACCACCAGCGCGATGAGGTACTCGATCGCCGACGACAGGGCAGCGCTGATGATAAGTGGCGAGTACAGCGCGACGAGGTAGCTGCTGGCGATCACAAGCGGCGCCGTGCGACCCCAGGGCAGAGCGAGCGCCGCGGGTGCGAGCCCAATGAGCAGCAGCAGCGGATGCCCGAGCACCCCGAGCACGACCGCTGTGATCACGGCGAGGGCACCGAGCGCCACCTGAGCCACCAGGAGCACACCGAGCGGCAGCCGGAACCGCAGGTATCGCTGGATCGAGACAGCCGCCCACATAGTGGTGGCTCGCAGCGTCGTCACCCCGCTCTCGCGCAAGGCAACCCGGAACGCGTCATCCGCCGCCCGCCGCACCGCAATCTGCCGGGGAGCCGGTGCTTCATCGGCGCGATCCGACAGCGCATCGTGCAAGATCGCGGGCAGCGTCTGGTGGCCGTAGCTCGCGACCAGTCCCCACAGGAACGCCGGTACCGATGCCAGGTCGGTGGCGTTGTGCGGATCGGTGGCAGGTCGAGTGACATCATGCGCCCGGATCTCGGTGCGCGAACCGTCGCGCGGGTCGATCCACGCGAAACCATGCTCGAGCTGAAACAGCCGCAGGTCGCCCTCGGTCGGGCGGTACAGCAGGTGGACGCCGTCGAGCGGCGCTCCGGTCTTGTCGATGAACGGCATGGCACCCCCGGTTGCCAGTATTCCAGGAACGTGAGGGGGAGCGGGCACACGCGCGATCCGCGACCGACTTTACTAATGGGAAACCTTCCTGATAGTGTTCCCGCAGCCGATCACGACGAAGGGCCGGTGAATGACCGTCACGCAGGGCACCCCCTCCTGGTTGCGCGACACGAACGACCGCACGGCTCTCGCCCTCCTTCTCGAACGCGGCGAGCTCACCAGAAATCAGATCGGTGAGCTCACCGGTCTCTCGAAGCCCACGGCGTCGCAGATCGTGTCGCGGCTGGAATCTGCCGGACTTGTGCATCCGGTCGGAGAAGTTTCTGCAGGCCGCGGACCGAACGCGGCGAGTTACGCCGTCCGAGCCGAGCGTGTTCTGGGCGTCGCCGTGAACATCAACCATCTGGTGGTCGAGTCGACCGTTGTCGACGCGAGCGGAGTGGATCACCCGATCGTGGTCGCTGCACTCTCCAGCGCTGCACGTGAGCGAAACGACGTTGCCGATGTCACCGAAGCGATTCGTGCGGCTTGCCACGCCAGCGGAATGCCGACCAGCGCGGTGCAACTGGCGTGTATCGGTGTGCAAGGTGCCGTTGATCCCCGCACCGACCAGCTCAGTTTCGTCGAGGGGCTGCCAGGCTGGCCGCGAAAGGGCGTTCGAAAGGGACTTGAAGACGCGCTGGGACACGCGGTCTATATCGACAACGACGCAAACTTGGCAGCCATTGCCGAGCGAGCCTGCGGTGCGGGCGCCGACCGTTCTGGCTTTGCGTTGCTCTGGATCGGCGAGGGGCTGGGCATCGCGGTTGATATCGCGGGGGCTGTGCACCGGGGAGTGTCGGGCGGTGCCGGCGAGATCGGCTATCTGCCCATCCCGCAAGAGGCTGTCCATCTCGACCCAGATGCCAAAGACCTGCAAGAACTGATCGGTGCCGCGGCAGTGCGTCGAGTCGCGCGGGCACATGGTGTGCACAAGCGGAGCTATCAAGAACTGGTATCCAGCCTGGCGAGCGCCCCGCAGCGCGACGCGATTCTGGCCGAGCTCGCCCCGCGAATCGCCGTCGGTGTCATTCCGGTTCTGGCGCTCCTCGACCCCGAGCGGGTCATTCTTGGGGGGCCGATCGGCAGCATTGGCGGCCCACGGCTCGCCGAACTGGTGCAGGCATCCATTCGCCACTCATCGCGCTGGACGCCTCATATCGAGGCGACCGCCGTGCCGGATCACCCCGTTCTCAGGGGTGCACGAGAACTACTCCTGGCCGAAGTGCGCACGGCGCTCGTCAATCAAGTGGGCGTGATTTCTCAGTGACAGGTCCATCCCCTAATGCCATCCGAACACCCAGAACAGTGAGGTTCAACAATGATTAAACGTCCCCGCACCATCGTTGCCCTGACGGCGCTTGTCGCCGCCTCGGCGATGACCCTGACCGGATGCGCAGGGGGTGGGTCTGGTTCGCAAGGACCTGACGCTAAAGCCCCGACCCATCTTTCTGGCACCATTTCCGTGTGGAACTACCTCTCTGACCGCGAGGCAAAAGACTTCCACTCCGTTGTCGCCGGCTTTACCAAGGCAAACCCCGATGTCAAGGTCGTGTTCCACGACAATCAGTCGGATGACCAGATCACCAAGGTGATCTCATCCGGTGGCGACATTGATGTCGCAATCTCATCCGGGGCGGATGACATTGGCGCGTTCTGCGGGTCGGGTGCTTTCCGCGACCTCGGTCCTTACATGAAACGCGACAACGTTTCGCCCGCGCAGTTCCTCGCGATCCCGCTGGCTTATAGCGCCTTCGAGGGCAAGCAGTGCTCGCTGCCGATCCTCTCGGACACCTATGGCCTGTACTACAACACGGCGCTGCTGTCTGCGGCCGGCTACACGGAGCCGCCTAAGACGCTGAGCGAACTGGAGGCAATGGCTCTCAAACTGACGACCTATAACGCCGACGGCTCGATCAAGACCCTCGGATTCAACCCGATGATGGGCTTCTACGAGAACCAGGCTGCCCAATGGAGCCCCAGTACCGGTGCGACCTGGATGACGGGCGACAAGAGCACGATCGCTGGTTCTCCGGCCTGGACCGAGCTCATGACGTGGCAGAAGAGCTTCGTCGACACGATTGGCTACGCGAAGCTGAAGGCGTTCACGTCTGGACTCGGCGACGAGTTCTCGGCCAACCAGGCATTTCAATCTGGTCAGCTCGCCATGAACTTCGATGGTGAGTGGCGAGTGGCGTTCATCCAGAGTCAGAAGCCTGACCTCAAATATGGAACGGCGCCGTTCCCGGTGGGCGATCAGCATTCCAGCCTGTATGGCGGGGGATACACCGCCGGCGACATCATCGGAATCTCGAAGACGTCGAAGAACCCCGAGGTCGCCTGGGCGCTGACGAACTATCTGGCGACAAACACGGAGGCGATCGTCAAGTTCGCCAACCTCTTGAAGAACATTCCCGCGACCAAGGCAGCTGCGGCCTCGCCGGATCTTGAAATGACTCCTCAGTTCAAGACCTTCTTTGACATCGCGCAGAGTCCCTCGGTGATGTCTCTGCCGAACACGCCCATCGGCACTGCGAATCAGACCGTGATGGAGCACTACTGGGAGAAGTATCAGTCCGGGAGTGGTGGAGATCTCGCCGCAGGACTCAAGAAGGTTGATACCGACATCAACAATCAGATCGCGTTGAGCGCGGGCAACTAGCGTGACCCAATCAGCGCTAGTGGAGGGGCGGGCGGCGTGGACCGCTCGCCCCTCCCGGCCCCGGCGTTCCAGGTCACGCGTGAAGCGCGGCTTGATCGTCTGGGGCATGCTCACACCTGCCCTTCTGGGGCTCGCCGTGTTCTTCGTGTACCCGTTGCTCGCCAACGTCTTCTATTCCTTCACGAGCTTCAACCTGCTGTCGCCACCCAGGTGGATCGGTCTCCGGAACTATCAGTACCTGTTCACTCAAGACCCGGAGGTGGGTACAGCCGCGCTGAACACACTCTGGCTGGTGCTGATCCTCGTGCCGGTGCGGATCGTCATGGCGTTGATCGTTGCGGGCCTGCTGGTGCGGGCCAAACAGGCTTCTGGGGTTTGGCGCACGATCTTCTACATGCCAGCCCTCGTCCCCCCGGTCGCGTCGGTCGTCGCGTTCGTCTTCTTGTTCAACCCGGGAACCGGCCCGGTCAATCAGATCTTGAAAATCTTCGGAATTCACGGGCCGCTCTGGTTCAGCGATCCGAACCTTTCCAAGCCCTCATTGGTGTTGCTGGGCGTGTGGGTGATGGGCGACATCATGATCATCTTTCTTGCCTCGCTGCTTGATGCGCCGCAAGAGCAATACGAAGCGGCCTCGCTGGACGGCGCGAATGCCGCCCAGCGCATCCGTTACGTCACTCTGCCCCACCTGACCCCGATTCTCGTCTTCGCCGTCATCACCGGTGTGATTGCGACGCTGCAGTACTTCACGGAAGCCGCCGTCGCATCGAGCGTTGCGAGCGGAAAGACCGGGGTGTCTGTCCAACTCAGTCAGGTGCTCGGCTATCCCAACGACTCGCTGCTCACCTACACGGAGTGGCTCTACGTTCGTGGCTTCAGCGACTTCCAGCTCGGTTACGCGGCGGCGCTTGCGGTACTCCTCTTCGTCGTGACGGCGGCATTCCTCGCCGTACTGCTCCGCCAGTTCAAGTCATTCTCTCCGGAGGGCAGGTCATGAGCACTCGAGTTCGGAGGCCCAGCAGCGTGCTTCTTTGGATCGCGGAGCACACCGTTCTCGTTCTGCTGGCAGTGTTGTTCGTTGGCCCCATCGTTTTCGTGCTGCTGACCTCTTTCATGTCGCCCAACCAAACGCTGACGGCATCGCTGTGGCCAGATCCATGGGATGGGAGCAACTATGTGCGGGCATTCACGCAAGCGCCGCTCGTGCGCTGGTTCGGCAACTCGGCGATCTACGCCATTCTGGCGACCGCATTCATGCTCGTCTCGTCGGTGCCAGCGGCATATGTTCTCGCGAAGATCCGGATCCGCTTTGCTAACTTGATCTTCCTGGCGATCATCGTCGCGATGCTGTTGCCTCCGCAGGTGACCATCGTGCCGCTGTACGTGATGTGGGCTCAGCTCGGATTGGTCGGCACCCTCTGGCCGCTGATTCTGCCCTATTTGTTGGGTGACGCTTTCTCGATATTCCTTCTTCGCCAGTTCTTTCTGACGATCCCGAGCGAGTACGCGGATGCCGCCCGCATCGATGGGAATGGAGAACTGGGCGTGCTGCTCCGAGTCGTTGTTCCGATGTCGAAGCCCGGCATCGCCGCGGCGTCGATTTTTCTCTTCTTTCAGTCGTGGAATGACTACTTCGGGCCCTTGGTCTACACCTCGTCGAATCCCGACAACTGGCCCGTTGCTTATGGCCTGGCGAACTTCCATGGAGCCCATGGCACCGACTGGGGCACCACAATGGCGGTCACGATGCTGGTCACCATTCCCGTTGTCATCATCTTCTTCTTTGCCCAACGGACGTTCGTTGAGGGCATCACACTGACCGGCGTGAAGGGGTAGCGCATGAAGATCACCGTGGTGGGCGGCGGGTCGACATACACGCCAGAGCTCGTTGACGGCTTCGCCAGGCTGCGAGAGCTGGTTCCGATCGATGAGTTGTGCCTGGTCGACACCAGTGAGACACGGCTCGAACTGGTGTCGGGCGTCTCGAAGCGGATGTTCGCCAAGCTGGGCTACTCAGCAAAGATCTCGGCAACAACCGACGTGGTTGAGGGTGTGCGCGACGCCGACATCGTGTTGCTGCAGATCCGGATCGGCGGTCAGGCTGCGCGCAACGGCGACGAGACCTGGCCGCATGAGGTGTGCTGCATCGGCCAAGAGACGACGGGCCCCGGCGGATTCGCCAAGGCACTGCGCACCGTTCCGGTCGTGTTGGACATCGCCGAGGCGGTACGTCGATACGCCAAGCCAGACGCCTGGATTATCGACTTCACGAATCCGGTAGGCATCGTGACGCGGGCATTGCTCGAGGCGGGTCATCGGGCAGTCGGACTCTGCAACGTGGCGATCGGCTTTCAACGGCACTTCGCAACCCTGCTGGGGGTAGACCATCGCAACGTCACGCTGCAGCACGTGGGGTTGAACCACCTCACCTGGGAGCGCGGGGTCAACGTTTCGACCAAGACCGGCACGCGGGACGCTCTCGACGAACTGCTCGCCGCACATCTCGACGAGATCGCGGCCGACGTCGAGCTTCCGGCTAGCTTGCTCACCATGCAGCACGCCGTGCCCTCGTACTACTTGCGTTACTACTACGCCCACGATGTGGTGTTGCGCGAGCAGTTGACAGAGCCCACCCGCGCGCACGAGGTGATGCAGATCGAGGCGGCGCTCTTGACGCTTTATGCCGACCCGAACGTCGACGCCAAGCCAGAGGAGCTCGCCAAGCGGGGCGGGGCGTTCTACTCCGAGGCGGCAGTCGACCTGATCGCGTCGCTCACCGCCGACCGTCAGGATGTTCAGGTGGTCAACGTGCGCAACGACGGCGCATTGCCCTTCCTGCCAGACGACCACGTGATCGAAGTGTCGGCAACCGTCGGGCGATCGGGCCTGTCGATCCTGCCCATTGAGCCGCTGCCAGATGACATGGCCGGGTTGATTGCCCATGTGGCCGGCTACGAGCGGCTTGCACTCGATGCGGCCATCCATGGTGGTCGAGACCGGGTGGTGCACGCGCTGCTCGCGCATCCCCTGGTCGGTCAATACGATCGAGCCGAAAAGCTTGCTGATCTGCTGCTGGCGGCGAATCGCGACCATCTTGCCTGGGCGCGATGACTGACACAGCTGTGGTCATCGCCGTGGATGGCGGCGGATCAAAGACTGATGTCGTTGCCCTCACTCTCGACGGCGAAGTCGTCGCGAGGCTGCGTGGGGGCGGCTCGAGCCCGCAGTTCCTTGGCCTAGCTCCGGCTGTCAGGCTGATCGGTGACCTCGTGGAGCAGGTCATGGCATCCGTTGCCCCGCGCCATGTTCTGCGAGTCTGCATCTACCTCTCCGGGCTCGATCTCGCGGCCGAACTCGAATCGTTCGCGGCCGCCATCGCTGTGGAACCGTGGTCTCAGCCACCGGGTGCGCTCCCCGCCATTTCAGACAATGACCTCTTCGCACTCCTGCGGACGGGAACGAGTGAACCCAACGCGATCGCCGTCATCTGCGGAACAGGCATCAACGCTCTCGGCATCAGAGCAGACGGGGCCACCGCACGCTTTCCCGCACTCGGGATGATCTCGGGCGACTGGGGTGGGGGAGCCTTTTTGGGCTCAGAGGCACTGTGGCACGCGGCAAGATCGGAAGACGGCCGCGGACCAACGACGACGCTCGAACAGAGCGTTCCCGCCGCCCTCGGGCTTCACTCGGTTGCCGCGGTCACCGAAGCCATTCACTTCGGTCAGATCTCCGAGGACGCGATCTCGTCCCTCTGTCCGCTGGTGTTCGACGCGGCTGACACTGGTGACGAGGTCGCTGGCCGGATCGTGGACCGCCAGGCTGAAGAAATTGTGCTCATGGCGAGCACCGCGATTCGGCGCCTGGGATTGCACGACGTCGACGTTCCGGTGATTCTCGGAGGCGGTGTGCTCGCGGCCAACCACCACCGATTGATTTCGGCAATCGCTGAGGGGTTGGCGGTTGCCACTCCGCACGCGATCGCGCAGGTGATGACCGCTCGCCCGATCGTCGGTGCCGGCCTGCTCGCGTTGGAATCTGCTGACGTTCACCAGTCTGCCCTCGAGCGGGCGCGAGGCGAGCTGATGTCGTCGGCGCAGGAAGCAGCCGTGCACCTGGTGTGACGGAGCGACGACGCAGTCAGCGTCGCCCGTCGGTCGACAGCTGGCGGCGAATCTCGTCCATGGTGCGAAGAATCGAGAGGGTCTCGTCGAGCGAGTGCACCGGAGACTCCGTGAGTCCGTCAGCGATGTGCTGGGCAACACCGACGGCCTCCCAGGCCAGCCCGTCGCGGTCGCGCAGCCCGGTCTCATCTCGCCAACTGAGCTCGCTGCCGTCTGCCCCCTGGAGGCGGAATCCCGATGGCATCAGAAACAGCGACTCGAGCTCAATGCGAGCGATACTCCCCGAAATACTCGCGGTTGAGGGCGTATCGGCGAACATCGTGGTGTGCAGCACCGATTGGGCACCCCCCGCCGCGGTCAAGATCATCGCGGCCTGAGCGTCGACGCCGCTGGCGACGAAGCGGCCGGTGGCGAGGATATTCGCGGGAGTTCCCAAGACGAACGACGAGAACCACAGCGGATAGATTCCAATATCGCGGAGGACGCCACCGCCCAGCTCCGGACGGAACACGATCGTGTCGGGTTCGTCCATGAAGTTGGCCCCGAAATCGGCAGTGACCAATTCGATCTCCCCGAGTACACCGTCGTCGAGCAGTTGCCGGATGATGGCGGTTTGCGGCAGGTACCTGCTCCACATCGCCTCCATCACGAAGACGCCGGCGGCGCGAGCCGCGGTCTGGATCGCTGAAGCGTCATCTGCGGTGGTGCCCATCGGCTTCTCGACGAGCACGTGTTTGCCCGCGGCAATCGCCATTAAGGCGAGCGGGCGATGCTCGCTGTTCGGCGACGAGATGTACACGATGTCGAGTTCCGGATCATCGACCAACTGTTGGTACGAGCCGTAGCTTCGCGAGATTCCGTTGCGATGAGCGAACGCGGCGGCCCGCTCGGACGACCGTGACCCGACGGCGTGCACTCGCTGGGAGGTATGCGTGTGCAACGCGCTCACGAAGTCGGCAGCGATCTCGCCGGGCGCCAGGATGCCCCAGCGCAGGAGGGGACCGCTGCGAAGGTCTGGAATCCTCGGAGTTGGCAGCGACGTCGGGAAGTGGCTCATCGCTGTCCTTGCTGTGACGTCAGCTTCATGCCCATGAAGACCGACGAATCCTGACGTTCCAGTTCATGAAATCCCAGGTGACGGTAGAACTCGATCGCGTTGAGGTTCTCTGCGGAAACGTCGAGGTGCAGGCCGTCGACTCCCCGCGCGACGAGTGCGTCGATGAGCGCCTGGACCATTGCGCGGCCGGTGCCCTGACCTCGCACGCGGGACGTCAGGTCGATGTGCATCTGTGCCGGAAACGCCGCCAGCACGGATGCCTGGGCTGATGGCGGGTCGAAGAGCAGGTCGATCACGTCCCCGTCACGTCCGATTCGTGGGGTGTTCGCGTACTGCGCTCGCAATGACGGCCACCAGTTGTGCTCGGCCCAGCTCGCGAAGGCGCTGGTATCCGCGCAGGCCATCGCGTACCCGCCGACCCCGTGCTCGTCGACGACAACGAATGCCAGCCCCGGATCGTGTTCCACGAACGGACCGCAGTACACATGACCGAGCAGGTCGGGGTCGGTGAAGAGTGCTGTCGCATCTTTTCCCGAGTTACCGGTCTGCAAACAGACCCGGTAGATCCCGGGCCAATCGCGAGCTAACGCCGTTCGGATTGTGCTCATCATGACACCGTAGCGCGGGGACGAAACCTCCCAACTACTACGCGGCAAGTGGTCTAGTCACGGGGTCTAGATTTCCGCCGTTTCTCCGAACACTGGGGCATCGAGTGCTGTGAAGTGGTCTCGTCGCATAGTTGGCATCTGACGCTCTCATGCGCTCTACTTGTCGCGTGAGCTTTCAGCAGGGCGAGTCAAAGGCCCACCTTCTCGAATTGCGGTTGAGGTCGCTCGTTGCGCAGCTTCGCGTTGGCGACCGTTTGCCTAGTGAGAGGGAGCTGAGTGGCCAGTGGCAGGTTGCGCGCATGACGGTCCGTCGTGCTGTCGACGTGCTTGTCGCCGACGGATCTCTCGAACGTCGGCATGGATCTGGCACCTACGTCGTGCCTCGACCGTTGGTGCGCTCACTCGGTCTGACCTCCTTTTCTCATGACATGCGAGAGCGTGGGCTCGTCCCGGGCAGCAAACTCCTGTCGCTGTCGACGCTGGAGGCATCGGTTGCCCAAGCGGCTGAGTTGCGGATCCCGGTCGGTGCTGCGGTCGTGCGGATCAGTCGGTTGCGGTTGGCCAACGATGAGGCAATGGCGGTTGAGACGGTGTGGATTCCGAAAGTCGTGGTTCCGGGCCTCGTCGCTGCCGACCTGGACGGGTCGCTGTATCGGTTGCTGCTGAGCCGCTACCGAATCGCCGTTGCCTCGGCACCGGTCG
>JBDUBG010000234.1:0-10402 GCA_040004215.1 Pseudolysinimonas sp.
GCACAGCAAGGGGGGAATCGTCGGCAAGCACGTGATGGTGATCGACGACCGAGACGGGAGTCACCAACAGCGGGTAGATCGCCTGGTCGCGATCGCCTCGCCGTTCAATGGTTCAGCCATGGCCCGGGTCGCACCGAATCGCGAGTTGCGCGCCTTTCTGCCCGACAATCCGGTGATCGTCGCGCTCGCGGGGCACCGTTCGGTGAACGCGAGGATCACCTCGATCTACCCGAGTTTTGACCCGCACATTCCCGACGGCTGTCTACTCGAGGGCGCGCACAACGTCGAACTGGCGGTCGTCGGGCACTTCCGCATTTTGCTGTCGCCTGCGGTGATCGACGCCGTGCGCGAGGCGGTCGCTCGCTGAGCGTGCGGCGCAACGGAGGCTGGGGCTAGCGTGGCTGAGTGACCAAACAGCAGCGTCTCGTGCTCGTGATCGCCATCCTGGCGTCGCTGGTGTCGTTCCTTGACGGCACCATCGTCAACGTGGCACTTCCGGCCATCCAGCGGGAGCTCGGCGGCGGCCTTGCCGCGCAGCAGTGGATCGTGGATGCCTACCTGGTCACCCTGGGATCCCTGATCCTGGTGGCTGGGTCGGTCAGCGACGTGTACGGCCGTATCACTGTCATCCGGATCGGACTGATCGCGTTCGGCGTTGCCTCGGTCGCGATCGCCGTATCGCCCAGCGCCGAGTTCCTGATCGTCGCGCGCGCGGTGCAGGGCATCGCCGGCGCGCTGCTGGTGCCGAGTTCTCTTGCACTGATTACCTCGAACTTCCGCGGCGCGGCACAAGCTAAGGCGATCGGCGCCTGGACGGGGATGACCAGCATCGCCATGATCGCGGGGCCGGTGATCGGCGGACTGTTCGTTGACTTCCTGTCGTGGCGCTACGCCTTCGTGATCAATGTGCTACCTATTGCGGTCACGCTCGTGCTGCTGAAGCTGCTCGGTCAAAGGGACGTTCGCGAACCCGGCGTTTCGATCGACTACTTCAGTGCGGTGCTCTGCAGCGTGGGGCTCGGCGGTGTGGTGTTCGCGCTCATCGAGCAGTCCACGCTGGGTTGGGGCAGTCCTGCTATCTACCTGCCCCTGGCAGGTGGCATCCTTGCCTTCGCCGGTTTCCTGGTGCGTCAACGGGTGCACCGCAACCCGATGCTGCCGTTGAGCCTGTTCCGAGTTCGCAACTTCTGGAGCGGCAACATCGCCACGGCGCTGATTTATGGGGCGTTGTCGCTGAACGGATTCGCCCTCGGCGTATACCTGCAGCAGGGCGCGGGGTTGAAGGCGACACTGGCGGGTCTCGCCTCGATCCCGGTGACCTTCATCATGATCCTGTTCAGCTCGCGGGTGGGCGCTCTGTCTGGCAAGTATGGGCCGCGGTTGTTCATGACCTTCGGCCCGATCATCGCCGGGATGGGAGCGCTGTTGATGGTCTTGATCAACAATCCCTTCAACTACTGGTGGCAGGTGCTGCCCGGCATCCTGGTGTTCGGACTCGGCCTGACACTGACCGTGTCGCCACTGACCTCGGCGATCTTGGGCTCGATTGATCCGGCACGCTCTGGCATCGCGTCGGCGGTCAACAACGCGGTATCGCGGGTCGCGGGGCTCATCGTCATCGCGATGCTCGCGGTGATTATCGGCGGCAGCCTCGACCTGAACGGCGTGCACCGGGCGATGATCGTGACAGCCGTGCTGCTCATCTTGGGAGGCGTGGTGTCGTTCCTCGGCATCCGCAATCCTGCGCACGAGGTGGCTCTCGACCAACCGGTGGAACCCGTCGCGCAAGTGACACCAGGCGCGTAAAGTTTTGGTTGACGAGCATGTCAGACGTCAAGTTATAGTTGACGAATGAGTGACGCTTATTCGGCGGCGGTGGATCAGATCAACAGCGCGATCACCGCGATCGTCGCTGAGCCCGTTCTCCGCGTCGAAACCGATCCGTTGGAGCGACTGAAGTCGTCAATCGAGGTCGCCGACTACGCCACGACACTGATTGCTGCCGCCGTCGACGGGGCCCGAGCCGCAGGATGCACGTGGCAAGAGATTGGCGAGGCGTTCGGAATCACCCGGCAGGCGGCGTTCCAACGTTTCGGCAAACCAATCGACCCGAGAACAGGAGAAGTCATGAGCACCACACCACTGGCTGAGGCGAGCGTGCTTGCCGGCGCGGTGATCGATGCCCTCGCCGGACGACGATGGGATGAGGTAGTTGAACAGTTCGACGGCCCGATGCGTTCGGCACTGACCGCTGAATCACTCTCGGCCGCGTGGGCTCAGGTCGCCGGACTGGCGGGCGCATACGAACGGCGCCGCGCCACTGATGTCGTGCGTGCCGCTGATATCACCGTCACCAACACCACTCTTGACTTCGAGGCGGGCACCTTCATTGCCCGGATCTCGTTCCGCGACGACCTGACGATCGCCGGGCTGTACCTGCTCCCGGACGAGAGCGGCAGCGCCTCATGACTTCGTGTCACATGCAGTCGATGGTGAGCTTGTCGTCGATTCCCGGCTGGGTATTGATCGGGTTGGGCGTGGTTGTCATCATCGAACTCGCGCTGGACATCTTTGCGCTCGTTGACCTTTACCGTCGGCCGATTGGCCGAGTTGCGCTGGGCAACAAGTGGGTGTGGGTGGCGATCATCGTGGTCGTGAACTTTCTGGGGGCGATCCTTTACTTGGTGATCGGCCGGCGGGCGGCGCTGGCGAGCGATCAGGCAGCTCGGGCGACGAGTACGGAGAACAAAAGCTCCCTCGCCGATTCGTTGTACGGCTCCCACGACGAGTCAGAGGGCATGTGACTTCCGCCATCCTCGCCTCGGGGCTCACCAAGACGTACCGCGGCGCTCGCGCGCTCGACTCTGTGGATCTTTCTGTCGAAGAGGGTGCAATATTCGGGTTCCTCGGCCCCAATGGCGCGGGCAAGACCACCATGCTGCGGCTGATGACCGGCCTCGCGCGGCCCAGCAGCGGCGGCGTCAGCATCCTGGGGCAGCAGGTGCACGGCAGTGGCGGTTCCGCGATGAGGGAGGTGGGCTTCCTTCCCGATGTCCCCGCCTTCTACGACTGGATGACAGCGCAGGAGTACCTGAAGTTGGCGGGCGGCCTCTTCGGTCTCGAGCGCGCTGCCCTCGTGAGTCGCACAGGGATGCTGCTCGACTTTGCCGGACTGGCCGATGTGACGACCAAGATCGGCGGGTACTCCCGCGGAATGAAACAGCGGCTCGGCCTGGCGCAGGCCCTCATCAATGCGCCGAAGTTGCTCCTCCTCGATGAGCCAACGAGTGCCCTAGATCCGATTGGGCGCAAAGAGGTGCTGGAAATGATCGAGACCCTGCGGGGACGCACCACGGTCTTCTTCTCGACGCACATCCTCGGCGACGTCGAACGCGTCTGCGACTCGGTGGCCATCCTTGATCGCGGACGCGTGCTCACCCAAGGCCCCATGTCAGAGTTGAAGGCGCGGTACGGCAAGCAGAAGTTCATTGTGCAGGTGGCTGACGGTGCCGAAACGCTGAGTTCGCTCATCCGCCAGCAGGAATGGGCAGCACAGGTGGCCCCCGGCGATGGTGGCCGCATCGAGATCACGGTCACCGATGCGCGGCGTGCCCAGCACGAGATCCCGAAACTGGTCGCGCAACAGCACCTGGGGCTGGTCAGGTTCGAGGCCGGCGAGTTAGACCTCGAAGACGTGTTCGTCGAGTTAGTCGGCGAGGCGAAGCTGTGAGGGGTTTCCGGGTTTTCGCGACCAAGGAGGTGCACGAGATCTTCCGCACCTGGCGTATCTGGGTGCTTCCCGGCATCCTGCTCCTGTTCGCAGTCAGCGCTCCCTTCCTGGCGCGTTACACCCCTGAACTCGTGACGGCGCTGGCGGGTAGCCAGTTGGATGGAATCCACCTGCCCGCCCCGACATACCTCGACGCCTACGCCCAGTGGATCAAGAACCTCACCCAGATCACGCTCTTCGCGCTGATCATCATCGAGGGCGGGATCGTGTCATCAGAAGTCGCAGCAGGCACAGTGATTCTGGTTCTCACCAAACCGCTGTCCCGCAGCGCTTTCGTCGTCGCCAAGGCATTCGTGCAGTCGGTCTTCCTCGCTGTGCTGCTGGCACTCGCGACCCTCGTGAACTGGGGCCTGACCGCAGCCGTGTTCGGGACAGCGCCGCCCGGACCGGTCTGGGCTGGCGCCTTCGTATGGCTGGTGCTGGGAGTCTTTTACGTGGCGACGATGACGCTGCTCTCGGCAGCGATCCCATCGCCTGCGGGGGCGGCGGGCGCGGGGATCGCCGTCTTCATCGGCCTCTCGGTCGCCGGTCTGTGGAAGCCGCTGTACGACTATTCGCCAGCAGGACTCTCTGCCCGAGCGACCACGCTTGCGGCCGACGTGTCAACAACCTCCCCGTTCTGGCCGGTGATCGTTTCGCTGGCGGCCTCGATGGTGCTGGTGGCGCTGGCGACCGCGGTGTTCCGCAGAAAAGAACTGTAGGGCGAGCTCAGGCCAGCATCCGGGTGCCGGCGAGCACCAACATCGCGACGTCAACAAGCGCCGCTGCGATCACCAAGCGGAATAACCAGCGCCCAACTCCGCTGCGCAGGGCGATCACCAGCCCGGCAACCGCGATCCCCAGCGAGACCAGCAGGCCAACGGCGGCGAACACCGGCAAGCCGCCAGCACCCCCGGTGACACCGACGGTGACGGCGATGGCACCGAGCAGCAGGGCGGTCCAGGTTATGACGATCGACGCGCGCAAGCCGAGTCGGTGCGGCAGCCCCCGGATGCCGGTGCGGCGGTCGTCGTCGAGATCCGGCAGCACGTTCGCGAAGTGCGCCGCCATGCCGAGGAGCGCGCCAGCTGCAAACACCCACCACGCGGGGACCGCGGGAACCGGCCGCGCGAGGCTCGCGACGGCGGGCAACAGCCCGAAACTGAGGGCGTATGGCAGCACCGAGACCGGCGAGTTTTTCAGCCCCGCGTTGTATGCCCACGCCGAGATCAACGTGACGGCATGCGCGGCGGTGGCCGCGAGTCCGAGGGGAAGGGTCAGAACCAGCGCGGCCGCGGCGGCAATGATCGCCGTCATGCGCACCGCGCCGACCCCGATCTGGCCGAGGGCGACCGGCTTGTCGGTGCGCCCGACTGCGCGGTCACGGTCGGCGTCGATCCAGTCGTTCGAGAGCCCCACAGAGATCTGATCGAAGAGGATGGCCAGGCCGAGGATCAAAACCCGCCACGGCTCCAGCCCGACGGCGATACCGAGCAGCACGGCCACGGCGGTGACAGCGAGCCCGGGACCGGGGTGCGTCGAGCGGGCGAGAGCACCGGCGCGGGACATGGGGCCAGCGTATGCCGCACCGTGAAAGTACGCATATCTCCGTACTGTCAGCGTTGAGGGTGGCCGGGAACACGTACTTTCAGTGTGGCGAGGGGCGCCGCAGCTCGACGGGCTGCTCGAGGTACGCGCCATAGCGCCGGGCTGCCGCCGCGATGCCGCCGTGCGCCGACTCCGGAATGTCCCGAAACGGCAGCATGTCGAGATCGACCTTCTTGGCACGCGGGGTGCGGCGCCATGAGCCGATCACCTCGCCATTCAGCACCATCGTCGACAGGAACATTCCGTTGCCGCCCGGCACGATCACGGAACTGTCGGCGCCCGAGAGCGGCGCGCTGCGGTCCGAGTAGCCGAGCAGGTACTCGTCGAAGCCCGGGAGCAGCCGCACGGCACGACCAGCCGGCTGAAGACCGGGCCGCAGGTAATACGCCGTGCCAGCGAGATCAAGTACGTCGAGTTGCTCGCGGGCAGCGGCGATCCCGGCCCGAGCATCGGCGAGGGTCAGCGACGACCACCACGCGAAGTCCCGATCTGTCGCGGGACCGTGCGAGAGGAAATACCGCAGCGCGAACTCCCGCAGGGCGCTGGGTCGGTCGGGCAATCGCGGGTGGGGCACACGATGCTCAAGGAGGGCCCACTCGTGCTGCCCCACCAGCACGATCACCGCTTTCTGCGCGAGCTGGGCCAGCAGATGCACGCCGCGTTGCCCGGTGGTCGGCAGGCCTTCCTGTTCCCAGGCCGCGAACAACTCGGGTCGCGAGATGGTCGCCCCGTCGGCCATCCGCTCGCGTGCGATCCTCTCGGCACGGTCGAACTGCGCGTGGTCGAGTTCGAGTTGACGTCGGCGCCCCTCTGCTGAGCGCACCATCCGCTCGCCGGTGAGCGAGAGCATCCATGGCAGGTCCTCAGCAACGACGAAGTGCAGCGTGCCCCGCATCGGCCATGACCGCACGAACGCGCCGGTCTCGTGCGCAGCTTCGACGCCACGGCGGGTGGCGGATGCGGTGCGCAGCCCGATCGACCAGAGCGCCCCGGAGAAGTCCTGAGCCTGCAGGGCGAGCATGCCACGCACGACTTCTGTGGGGTCATCCGGAGCAGCATCTGCTGCGCCCCGCACGATGCCCTGCGCTGCAAGACGCAGGGCGGTCAGCCGACGGCGCGCGGGCGAGAAGTCGCGATCGGGCACCCAGTCAGTATCGCGCGACCGACCGACGTGCGCAGCGAGCCCGCCCGGCGCCTGGCCTAGTTGTCGAGGGGGAGGGTCGGCAACTGCAGGTCGACGACAGTGCTGGTGCCTGTGGTGCTGCTGACCGGCGTGACCGATGCTTGCGCCGAGATGGGCGAGAGCGCAACGACGCCGAGGCCGGCGAGGGCCACAATGCTCAGGCCCAGCGAAAGGCTCAGCACCCCGCGACCCGCCGTCAACTGCGCGGCACGGTGCTGCCGCACGACCATCATCGCGATCGCGACAAGCGCGGTGATGCCGCCAGCGAAGATCACGGCGGCGATCAGACCGGAGTCGGGTGCAGACATGGGGGATGCCTTCGAAATGGGGGAACCGCGGCCGGGGGAGACGCGGGCAGTACAGGGAGAGTAGGTCATGTCCACCATAAGGGGGACATGGTCACGACACCTGCAATGTATCAGCCCCCATTTAGGGGGTCAAGCTTGCCGCCGTCAGGTGTCGGCGATGTCGAGCAGGCCGAGCGCCTCGAGCTGCTCGATCAACCCAGCGCCATCGTCGGCGTACAGCCACGGCACGCCGTCTGGTCGATGTTCGACGGCACCGCTACGCCCACCAGCGAGCACAGCTTCGCTGGGGGTAAGACGCCGGATTGCCACGGCCGTGACGTTCTGAGGGTACTTGGCCGCGAAATCCCCGTAAATGCGTTCGTCATGCTGGCCGTCGTCACCGATCAGCAGCCAGCTCACGGCGGGAAACTCGCGTGCCAATCGTTCCAGGTTGCTTGCCTTGTGCTCGGGACCGTTTCGGAACCAGCGATCGTGCGTTGGCCCCCAGTCGGTCAACAGCAAGGCGCCGCGCGGGTAGACATTGCGGTCGAGAAAACGGGTGAGGGTGGGCACGACATTCCAGGCGCCGGTTGAGAGGTAGATGACCGGCGAGCCTGGGTGCGCCTGCCGCAGTCGGTTGTAGAGCACCGCCATGCCCGCGACGGGCCGCCGCGCGTGCTCGTCGAGCACGAAGGTGTTCCATGCAGCAAGCAGCGGACGGGGAAGGGCAGTGACCATCACTGTGTCATCGACATCCGAGACGATTCCCACGACAACGTCGTCGCCGACAACGAACACCGGTGCGTCCACCTCGTCTCCGGCGATGCCCAGGGTGATCGCCGTCCAGCCTGTCGCGATTTTCGCGGGAATTACCGCATCGAGAACCCCGCCGCGGTCCGAGCGGATCATGCCACGCTCGCCGCCGACGGTGACCTCGACGCTGGCGTCGGCGACGGGGATGCTCAGGAAGCTGCGCCAGCCCCTCAAGCTGGTGAGGCGGTCACTCGGAGGGGTTCCGGGGCGGCTCAACACCACGCGCCCCAGCACCCGCACCCATCCTGCGGTGCCATAGCCGGTGAAGGGGATCACCGTTGGCACCATGCCGCGTCGCATGCCGCGTCGCTGCCGCATCCGATGCCAGGTGTCTTCGAGCCGCGCCAGCCAGTGGGTCGGCGTGCTCGTTTCGGCAATTTTTGCCATTTTATCAGTGTGTCACGGCCCTGCAATCGATCGGCGCATGAGGGCAAAGGGATAGAATCGGACCGACTCGTTGCCTCGTGCGTGCCCCGCGCACCTTTCGGGTCATGTTGTGAGGAGACCCCCATGGCTGAGACTTCTGTCATGTCGAGTCGTGTGGACGGGTTGGCGCCCATCCGCAACGAACCTGTCCAGGCCCGCAGCACGGCCCGACTTGCCGCCCTGTTGGATGCCGCGGCTCACGTGATCAACGAGATCGGCTACGAACGGCTGACCACGGCGATGGTTGCTGACCGGGCGGGCGCCTCAATCGGGACCGTCTACCGCTACTTTCCCGACCGCATCGCCGTGCTGCAGAGCCTGGCCGCCCGCAACGCCGAACGAGTCGGTGAGCAGTCGCTTGTTGCGCTCAAAGACCCTCGACACGACAGTTGGCAGTCGGCCCTCGATGCCGGATTCGAGGTCTTCATCGATGCGTTCCGGCGTGAGCCCGGATTCGCTGCTCTGCGGTTCGGTGACGTACTCGATCTGCGGCCATCGATCGGCGCTCCGGCGTTGCGTCTCTTCGCGGATCGAGCAGCAGCTGTGCTGGTGGAGAGATTCGCGATGACCGATAGCCACGAGGCGCGTCTCGCCTTGCAGTCGGTGCTGACACTCTCAGACGCGATTGCTGCCGACGCCTTCCAGCGTGACGCGCGCGGCGACGCGGCGGTCCTGCGTCATACCAGCGTCGCTGGGAATTCTCTTCTCAGGGAATACTTCCCCGCATCGGTGCGCTGACCTCCCCAGCGCCGCTCACCGCGTGACCGATTTGCGCAGTACTGATTTCCTGAGCGGCACCTGACATCTTCGTGATGCCAACCATTGTGACGGTGGTCGCGAATAGTGTTCTGACGTAGGCGTGCGCTCACAGCGGCGTCGTGCACAGCTAGGGAGCGGGCGCCGATGATCGAGTTCCATGACGTCACGAAGACCTATTCAGACGGCACGCATGCTGTTCGCAACTTCAGCCTGGTCATCCCAGCCAGACAGATCACGGTGCTGGTCGGCTCGTCCGGTTCAGGCAAGACGACTCTGATGCGGATGATCAATCGCATGGTTGACCCCACGTCTGGCACCGTTGAGATCGACGGGCAAGACATCTCGAAGATCGAACCAGTGCAACTACGTCGCGGCATTGGCTACGTCATGCAGAACTCCGGCCTGCTTCCCCACCGTACCGTTGCCGAAAACATCGCAACTGTGCCCCGCTTGACGGGTGTCTCGAAGGTCGCGTCGCGAACGCGCGCTCTCGAGCTGATGGACACCGTCGGTCTCGCACGCAGTCTCGCTGACCGCTATCCGAGCCAGCTCTCTGGCGGGCAGCAGCAACGCGTCGGGGTGGCCCGCGGCCTGGCGGTTGACCCCAATATCCTGCTGATGGATGAGCCGTTCAGCGCCGTCGACCCGATCGTGCGCGACGAGTTGCAGCAAGAGGTTTTGCGCCTGCAGGCCGAGCTGGCGAAGACCATTGTCTTCGTCTCGCACGACATTGACGAAGCCTTCCTGCTGGGTGATCAGGTGATTGTGCTCGAGCAGGGCGGGCAGATCGTGCAGCAGGGAACCCCAGAGCAGATTCTCGCGAATCCGGCCAACGACTTCGTCTCGACCTTCATCGGGGCGGATCGCGGCAAGCGCCGCCTGTCTGTCTCGGCGACCGAGTCCCACGGCGACGACCGTGTGCTGGTGGATTCCGGTGGCTACCCCGTCGGCGTGATCGCGGCGCCAGACGGGCGCCTGCAGGTCGCGAATCCGAGCCCCAAGTCACGCAGTGTGTCGAACAAGACGGACCAGGCCGGCGACTCCTGATGAACTGGGTATGGATCGGCGGCAACCTCGGATTGATCGGGGGGCGCGTGCTGGAGCATCTGGCTCTGACCGCCCCACCGATCGTGATCGGGCTGGTGCTCTCTATACCCCTCGGCTACGCGGCTAGTCGTTCGAAGGTCGCGCGTTCCATCCTGCTGTCGATTGGCGGCATCCTGTACACGGTGCCGTCGATCGCCCTTCTGGTGCTCGTCCCGGTGACACTCGGGCTGGCGATTCTGAATCCCCTGAACCTCGTCGGTGCCCTCACGATCTACGCCGTCGCGATCATGGTTCGGTCGGCCGCTGACGCGTTCGCCTCGCTTCCCCAGGAGGCTCTGGCCTCGGCGACGGCGGTCGGGTACTCGCGGTGGCAGCGGTTCTTCGAGGTCGAACTGCCGCTCGCCGTCCCTGTACTTCTGGCGGGCATCAGAGTCGTGTCGGTGAGCACCGTCAGCATCGCCAGTGTCGGCGCGTTGACCGGCATCGACCAGCTCGGCTCGTTCTTCACGG
>JBDUBG010000125.1:0-3092 GCA_040004215.1 Pseudolysinimonas sp.
AGCAGGTCGCCGACCAGGCGCAGGAGGCGGTGGGCGTTGCGTTCGGCCACGCCCAGATAGCGCATCTGTTCTTCTGACAGGGGTGCTTCCTCGTCGTCTCTGATGAGTTCCAGATAGCCGAGGATCGAACTCAGCGGCGTTCGCAGTTCGTGCGAGATCAGCCCCACGAACTCGTCTTTGAGTTTGGCGACTTCGCGAGCCTGCGTGATGTCGACAGCGATGAAGAGGTAGCCAACGGTCTCGCCCGCGTCATCCAGCCTCTTGGTCACCGACAGTGAGACGGGAATGACTGTGCCGTCGTCGCGCTGGTATGTCCATTCGCGGCTCTCTGCCCCGCCCACCCGCGCCATCTCCACGAGAGCCGAGAACCCCGGGTTGAGCACCGTCGCTCCCGGCGGGTAGTTGAGCTCGCGCGCACGTTCATTGAGCTCATCGGTCACATGAAAGTCGAAAACGTAGCGCTTGCCCTCGGTCTCCTCCCAGGGCAATCCGAGCAGCTTCTGCGCCCCCGGATTCCAGGCGTCAATCAACCCGGTGACATCGGTTCCAATGACCGACTGCTCGGTGACCGCAGCCCAAACACCTCGGAACATGCGATCCGCTTCTCGGAACTTTGCCTCACTCACCTCGAGCTCGTGCGCATATTCGGAGGTGCGCTGCACTGTCGCTTCTCTCTCAGCTGCCAGAGCGTGAACCGTCGAAAGCTGTGCCCGGCTCTGGCGGGCGAGTTCATTGATGATGGCGGCAGCGAACCCGAAGACCAGCAGAGAGAAGATGCCGCGGACAAGGTCGAGATTGCTCGTTGACAGACCCGTTCTCGCGAAGAACTGAATCAGGAGCGACGCCGAGCTACCCAGTGCGGCGACCAGAATGTACTTTCGCCCCTCCTTGGCCGCGATCCAGACGATGGGCAGGATGATCAACGCGCTGAACAGCGATCCGCTGCCGCCGGTGCCGGTACGGATTGCACCGAGCGCAATGAGATCCACCACGGGAACGATGACCGTAATCTGATGCGGCAGCCGAAGTCGGCCGATGACGACAGCGAAGATCGTCGTGAGAAATACCAGAGCGAAGCCCACGAGCGTCACAGTGGGGTTCGTCACCTTGATGTCGGAAATCGTCAAGATCACGACGCCTGCGACCACCGTCATGAGCACGGTCGGCAGCTGTTTCAGGATGGGTGTCGGGTAGTCGACCTCCAGAAGGCCTCGAGCCCACCCGAACGCGCTCCTCATCGGATATCACCGTCGATCGCGGTGAGTCGCAACACCAGCTCGCGTGGACTGAACGGCTTGACCAGATAGTCGTCAGCACCCGCGTCAATTCCTCGCTGCCGCGACGATTCATCCGCTGCCGCAGACAGAAGGATGATGTGCATCGCAGCAAGCGCATCTGCCTCCCGCGAGAAGCCGCACACCTCGATGCCGGTGAGTCCCGGCATCGAGACATCGAGAATGGCGAAATCTGGGAGGTGATCCTGAATTGCCAACCAGGCAGCCGTCCCGTCGTCGACATCAGCTACGACCGTCAGACCCGCTTTTGTCGCCGAGATCCGAACGAGTTCGCGAATGTCGGGGTCATCGTCTGCGATGACTACAGTTCGAGTCACGGTTTGCTCCAGCGCGGAACGCAGCGTTCCAGCACCGCAAGGACCTGTCCCCGGGTGAACGGCTTCGGCAGAATCGCCTCGGCCTGAGGGAAATCGCGGGTGTCGAGCACCGAGGTGACGGCGATCGCGCAAGTGGGAACGTCCTGCCTGATGCGTTCAACCAACTGCCATCCGTCCATGCCGGGAAGGACGAGGTCGATGACAGCTAGCTCGGGAGCATCCACCGAATAGTGGGAGATCGCGGCTTCGGCATTGCTCACGGCGGTGACGGCGCATCCCGCCCGCTCGAAATAGGCGCGCAGCAACTCGCGCTGGTCGTCGCTGTCTTCGACGATCAGCACCCGAACATCTCCGCTGTTCGCAGGCGAGCCCGTCATACGAAAAACAGCTGTCGCAGCACGACCAGAGCAGCGACAAAGAGCGCAGCGATGAGAGCTTTGAGCAGCAGCACGTGCTCCCCTCGACGGTCGCTCTCGATCTCTCGGATGAGAAACTCCTCGTCGGGATGTCGCGCATCGTGAAGCTGTGACATCGGATTCATCCGACAACCCTCCCGGTCTTTTCGGTTTTATCCCATGTGGCTTCCGCGTGGAAGAGCTCTTTGATGTACGAGTCGAATGTGATCGCGCAGAGAAGCGATCCATAGCCGACGAGATAGATCAGGGCAGGTGAGAGCACGGTGCCGATCTTGGTGTGTTCGATTTTGCGCGCGATCACCGCACCGACCATCGACAACGGGATCCAGATATAGATGGAGAGCGTCAGTGAGAAGATGCCTGCCACCGTGAAGTGCTGGCCGAATATGGCGGGGACGTCACGCTGAACCAGGTTCGGAAAGAACGCGGTCAGCATCACGAACATCGAGATAAGGCCGGGGAAGGTGATCAGTTCACGCCACGCCCTGAGCGAGATCTTCGAGTCGAGTTGTGCGGCCAGCGCCAGCGTGAACACGAAGGTGACCGCGGCAAATATCCAGAGGGCTCGGAAGACGGTCGCCGCCAGAACACTGTGCATGAGCAAGAGCCCGACGAGACCGACGGACGAGATGACCATCGCAATCGGGAGCAGCCAGAGGCTGAACCAGACGATCCCAAAGGAGAAGCTTCCGAGCTTGTGGACCTTCGAGGGCCGGAACCACATCTTCTTGTAGCGTGCTGTCACGGTCACGTTCCCACGCGCCCAGCGCAGCCGCTGCTTCCAGAGGGCGTCGATCTTGCCCGGCTCCTCGGCGAGAACGACGGCAAGGGGTTCGAACACGACCTTTCGACCCCGAAGCTGGGTTTCGAAGGTGGTAATGGTGTCTTCCGCGAGCGTGGAGGTGTCGATCCGGCCGCCGAGGGCGAGCAGGTTTTCGCGGGTGTGCAGTTGCGCGCCACCGGCCAAGCAGGCCTGCGCCCCGAGCACGTTTTGGGCGCGGCGAGCGGCGGGCTGCGAGAGCACGTATTCGAGACCGATGAAACGGGTGAGGTAGTTCTTGTCG
>JBDUBG010000347.1:0-3086 GCA_040004215.1 Pseudolysinimonas sp.
TGGCGACGCGTGCGCGTGAAGTGCTGGGCGTGGAGGGCAGCGAAGCGTTGGTTGCGCGCTCGCGCGACAACTACCGGTTCAACGTCGAGCCGAAAGTACGCACATATCCGTACTCTCGGCGTCGAGAGCACCCTGAAGTCCGTACTTTCGCGGATGGGATCAGCGGCGACCGGCTTTTGCGCGGAACACGACGGCGGTCCAGATCCACGCCGCGATCAGGATGCCGAGGCACCAAGCCAGCGCGATCCACCCGTTGTCGCCGATCGCCGTGCCGCGCAGCAAGCCGCGGATGGTCTCGATGATGGGGGTGAGCGGCTGGTTCTGCGCGATCCATTGCAGCCAGCTGGGCATCGTTGAGACCGGAACGAACGCGCTCGACACGTACGGCACGAACATCACGATGAAGCCGTAGCCGCTGGCCGCCTCCGGGCTGGAGGCCGCCAGTCCAATCGCCGCGAACAGGGCAGTGATCGCCAGGATGTAGAGCGCGATCAGCCCGAACACGGCGACCCACGCGAGCGGGGTCGCATCGGGTCGAAAGCCCACTGCGATGGCCACGCCGATCACGATCGAGGTCGCGACCAGGTTGCGGATCAGGCTGGTCACGATGTGCCCGGTGATCACCGCCGAGGCGCGGATCGGCATGGTGCGGAAGCGGTCGATGATCCCCGTCGTCATGTCGTGGGCGACGTCGACCGCGACGGATGCCGCACCGAATCCGGCGCAGAGCAGGATGATGCCCGGCACCACGTATTGCACGTAGCTGCCGTCGGCATCGAATGCGCCGCCGAAGACGAAGGTGAACAGGAACATCATGATGATCGGGAAGACCGTCGCCATGATGAGCGCATCCGGGGTGCGGATCGCGTGGATGATGCTGCGCTTGATGAACGTCCCTTCGGCGGTCAGCCCGCTCACGGCGGTCATGCGCGCACCCCGGATCCGGTGACGGCGAGAAAGACGTCGTCGAGGCTGGGGCGGCGCAGGCTTACCACGTCACCGTCGTCAGCGCGGTCGAGTGTGGCGAGCGCGGCGCGCAGACCGCCCAGGGTTCCGTCGGTCGACAGTTCACGCACGACCTCGCCGTGTGCGTCGTGCAGGGCAAGCACCTCGCCGCCGATCCGCGCCTTCAGCTCGGCGGCGGTGCCCTCGGCCACGATCCGGCCGCCGTCGAGCACCGCGATGCGGTCGGCGAGTTGGTCGGCTTCTTCGAGGTACTGAGTAGTCAGCAGCACGGTGGTGCCGAGGTCGGTGAGACCGCGGATGCTGTCCCAGAGTTCGAATTTACTGCGGGTGTCGAGTCCGGTTGTTGGCTCGTCGAGAAACACCACAGGGGGAGTGAGCAGCAGGCTGATCGCGAGATCGAGGCGTCGGCGCATCCCTCCTGAGTAGGTTTTCGCCCGTTTGCGTGCCGCGTCGCCGAGTTCGAATCGATCGAGCAGCTCGGCGGTGCGGCGGCGGGTCGTCGCGGCATCGAGGCCGCTCAGTCGGGCCATCATTCGCAGGTTCTCTTCGCCGGTGAGCACCTCGTCGAGCGCGGCCGATTGCCCCGTCACGCTGATGCTGCTCTTCACCTGCTCGCGTTGGCGCACGACATCGAAGCCCGCCACCGTCGCGGTGCCGGCGTCGGGGCTCACCAGTGTGCTCAGGATGTTGATGATGGTCGTCTTGCCCGCCCCGTTGGGGCCGAGCAGGGCAAACACCGTGCCGCGTTCGACCCTGAGGTCGAGATCGCGCAGCACCTCGGTCTTGCCGAAGCTCTTGCCGATCCCGCGAAGCGTGATCATGTCCGTCATGGTTTCTCTCCTTGTTCAGGTGACCGATACGCCATAAACTGTTTATGGCGGATACGTAACTGCTTAATAGATACACAGTTACTCGAGTCTGTCAAGCAAACAATCGAGGAGAGCCACATGAGCGAGGAATCGGCCGAGCCGGAACTCCCACGCGGCGTCGCGCTGGCATGGGGCATCGCAGCGAACCCGCAGCGCGGCCCCAAGCGTGAGCTGAGCATCGAGCGCATCGTCGAGGTGGCGATGCAGCTGGCAGATGCCGGGGGACTGGCCTCCGTCTCCATGGCTGCCGTGGCGTCAGAGCTCGGTTTCACTCCCATGTCGCTATACCGCTACGTCAGCGCCAAAGACGATCTCGTGCTGCTCATGCAGGAGAGCGGAGTCGGGGTGCCCCCTGAGTCCATCGTCGAGGCCGCGGCCGAGCTGGACGGCTGGCGGCCCGGCCTGCGGGCCTGGGTAGCTGAGCAACTCGTGGCGTATGCCGACCACCCCTGGCTGCTCGACATCCCCATCTCGAGCATGCCGATCACTCCGAACAACCTGGCTTGGTTCGATGTGGCGCTGGAGGTGCTCGGCTTGACCGGGCTCAGCGCAGACGATCAGACGTCCGTGGTGATTGCCGTCCAGGCACAGGCTCGCTGGGAGGCCACCGTGCGCCGCGGTTATGCACAGGTTGCGAGCGACAGTGTTGAGGCGCGCGATGCCGCGCTGCTCAGTTCGCTGATTACGCCCGAACAGTTTCCGGCGGTGGCCGCCGCGATGAAGTCGGGAGCGTTTACACCGGGAACAGGCGGCGATCCGTTCGTCTTCGGTCTCGAGCGCGTGCTCGATGGGATCGAGTCCTATCTGGGCGGGAGATCACCGGTCGCGCCTGCTGCGGCCGACCCGCTCGAGAAGGAGGCCGCGCGCGACACGCGCTACAAGGAGGCGGTCAAGGCTCGGCGCGAGGCCGAAAAGAAGGTGCGCGAGGCGCGCAAGCGTGAGCGCGAACTGCTGAAGGCCGCGAAGGAGCGGCTGACCCGCCAGAAGCCGATCTGAAGAAAAGGCGGTGCTCGACGGAGATGCCACGCGACTAGCGCAGCCAGGCCTCCACGTCATCGGCCGTGCGCGGGATGCCGATCGACAGGTTCTCGGCGCCGGTCTCGGTCACCAGGATGTTGTCTTCAATACGCACGCCAATACCGCGATATTCCGTGGGCACGGTCAGGTCGTCTGGCTGGAAGTACAACCCCGGCTCGATCGTGAACACCATTCCGGGTTCGAGGATGCCCTCCAAGTAGAGCTCGCGGCGAG
>JBDUBG010000350.1:0-10340 GCA_040004215.1 Pseudolysinimonas sp.
GCGGCGCCCGGTCGCGGTCGAGCCGGTGAACACGATCTTGTCGAATCCGGGGTGCGCGGCGATGGCTGCCCCGACCTCGCGATCACCCGACATGACTGTCAGCACGCCAGCGGGGAGGTGCCGGTTGAACACTGCGGCCAGTGCGAGCACCGAGAGCGGGGTGTACTCACTCGGTTTGACCACTACCGTGTTTCCCATCCGCAGCGACGGAGCGATCTGCCAGACGGAGATCATCATGGGCCAGTTCCAGGGTCCGATGGCGGCGACGACGCCGAGAGGGGCGAAGTGGAGCTCGGAACGGGTGCCGGGGGCTTCAAAGAGCACCTCCGGTTCGAGTTCGGTGTCGGCGGCGCTGCGGGTCCACACGCCACACGCTCCGACCTCGAACCTCGCGTTCGGCCCGTCCAGCGGTTTGCCCTGCTCGCGCGAGAGCAACTCAGCAAGCTGCTCAGACTCGGCGTCGAGGTCATCCGCGATGGCATGAAGGATCCGCCGACGCTCGGTGTGGCCCAGTGTGGCCCAGCCAGGCTGGGCTGCGCGGGCGGCGTCGACGGCCCGGTCGAGATCCTCAACCGTGTGCACCGGTGCGTAGCCGATCGTTTCACCGGTGGCCGCATCCGGAATGGCGCGACCTGCCTCGGGGGCAACCGTGATCGATTCCAGCAAGCTGGCACTGTCGGGCATTGGGATCCTCCTCGATCGGCAACTCGCTCCATTGTGCGCTCTACGCGTGGGACCCGGGTGTCGACCGACGAAATCATGCGGCATCGGACAAGCGCGCTTCGCTCGCGGACAACAGCGAGAGATGCGGCTAAGTCGAGGCCTGACCTGCCGGGTCAGCTCATGCGCCCGCGCCGGCCCGGTGTCCGCTCGGCGACACCCCGAAGGTTGCCTTGAAGATGCGCGAGAAGTGGGCAGCGTCAGTGAACCCCCAACGGGCGGCGATCGCGCCGACAGAGCGAGCGGCGAGCAGGGAATCCGTGAGGTCGCGACGGCAGCGCTCTAAGCGTTGGGTCCGAATCCAACTTGATACCGTCGTGCCCTGCAGATGGAAGAGGTCGTGCAGGTGTCGAGTCGAGATGTAGTGCGCCGCCGCGATCTGACCGGGTCCGAGGTTGGGAGAACCCAGGTGGTCGAGCACATAGGCGTGGATCTGTCGGACCAATGCCGATCGAGGGTCCAGCGGGTCCTGGCGCAGGTCGAGGGCGTTCGCCAGGAGAGTTGTGACGAAATCCAAAGCGCCATAGGTCAGCCGCGTCGCTGCGCTCGCGCTCAGTGATCCGAGGGGATGCGCGGTGCGCGCAAGTAGGGGCCCCACGACAGCGCCGACCCCTTCGTCGCCGGGGAACCGCACGGCAGTCACCTGCCCGACGGCGTCGACAGGAAGCTCGAGAAGTTTGCGCGGAAACATGAACACGAGAATGCGGCACGGGTCGTCGAAAATCAGTGAGTACGGGCGATTGGTGTCGTACACCGCGATGTCACCGGTCTGCAGCACGGCCTCGCGGCCATCCTGAATGAGCATCCCCGAACCGCTGAGTTGAAGGGTGAGCTTGTAACGGTCCTGACCGCCCCGGGCGATCATCTCGGGTGTGCGCTCGACCACATGCGGTGTGGCCGCGATATCGACCGCATGGATGTCATCCACGCGTGTCGATCGCATGCTGCCGTGGAAGCGCCCGGGTGCATCCGTCGAGACCTTCAGAGGGACGAACTGGGTGGAGGCCGCCGCTTGAAAGTCTGAGAAGCCCACGGAGACGCTCCGTGCACTGGGCGATTCGAGAAGTCCGGGCATGATCACCATCCACTGAGATTCGTTACGTCGTCGTATACGATCCGTCTGTCATAGCATAACGCGCTAGGCGGCTGTGCGAATCAGCGTTCTCGCGCGACGCCAGCCCGTCCGCTGAGCTCTTCCCGAATGACGCGCACTGCGTGCTCAAGCCGTGCCGCAATCAGGTCCCGATCTACGGCTTGCGTGAGGTAAACCACGGCGATTGACGTGGGACGCTGGGCGTCGATCTTCAGCGGGACTGCGATCGAAGAAAGCCCAGGGATGACCTCGTCTGTGCTGGTCTCATAGGGCAGCGGGCGAGGATCGCGTGAGAGCTGTCGGGCGATCGCGCGCCCTGGCGCACCGACGGTGATCGAGTGTCGACTCCCCGGCCGCTGTGCCACGGTGGCCGCTGCGTGCCGCGGCTCGACGCTCGCGAGCGTTACCGCTTCAGTGCCGTCAGCGTCGAGGGTGGCCAGAAAGGTGGTCATCCCCAGTTCGTTGGCGACGAGGGTCAACTCAGGGAGCGCCGCAGCCTGCAGGTCGCGCGAGACGTTGCGGGCGAGCGCCGCCAGCCGGGCGCCGAGCTCCAGTTCGCCCGCCGAGTTGCGGAGCACCAGTCCGTGATCTTCCAGCGTCCGCACGATGCGATAGGTGATGGAGCGGTGCAGCCCGAGACGGGTTGCGAGTTCGGCGATGCTCAGGGTTCCGTCGGCGTCGGCGAGCACTTCGAGGGCGGTCAGCCCGCGGGACAGCGTCTGAGAAGCGGTGGCTTTGGGGGCATCCGTCATGACGTGTTCTTTCTGCGCAAGCGACGACTTGTCGTCGAGGGGTGACGGTTCTATGCTCAATGTACTCGATATCCGAATGACGCGTTCGATTATCGAACATAAACTATTCAATCGCTCACAGCGAAGTGAGGAAGACCGCACATGCAGTTCCATCACCACGGCTACGTATCCGGTGATCCGCGCATCCAGGCGGTGGCCGGGGTCGGCATCGACCGTCCCGTCGACCTTCCGGATCAGGTCGATGTGCTCATCGTGGGCGCCGGGCCGGCAGGCATGATCGCGGCAGCGCAGCTTTCGCAATTTTCGAACGTCACGACGCGCATCGTCGAGCGCCGGGCCGGGCGGCTCGAGGTCGGGCAGGCGGATGGCATCCAGGCGCGCAGTGTCGAGACCTTCCAAGCCTTCGGGTTCGCCGATCGCATCATCGCCGAGGCGTATCGCATCACCGAGATGGCGTTCTGGAAGCCGAATCCCGACGAACCGAGCCACATCATCCGGACGGCGCTCGTGCCCGACGACCCGACCGGGATCAGCGAGTTTCCGCACCTGCTGGTGAATCAGGCGCGCGTCCAGGACTACTTCGCCGAAGTCATGGAGCAGTCGCCCACCCGAATGACGCCGGACTACGGGTTCGAGTTCGTCGGGCTGACTGTGGCAGATGGCGAGTTTCCGGTCACGGTGACACTGCGCCGTACGGGAGCACCGGATGCCGGCCAGGAGCGGGTGGTCCATGCCAAGTACGTGATCGGTTGCGATGGTGCCCGCAGCGCGGTGCGCGAGTCGATCGGCCGCAAGCTGGCGGGCGACCAGGCGCTGCACGCCTGGGGCGTGATGGACGTACTGGCCGTTACCGACTTTCCCGACATCCGCACCAAGTGCGCGATCCAATCGCATGATGGGGGCAACATTCTGCTGATCCCCCGCGAGGGCGGATATCTGTTTCGCATGTATGTCGACCTGGGTGAGGTGTCGGCGAGCGACAACGGTGCAGTGCGCGACACCACGATCGAGCAGATCATCGCGAAGGCCAACCAGATTCTGAGCCCATACACGCTCGACGTGAAGAACGTTGCATGGCACAGCGTCTACGAGGTCGGCCATCGGCTGACTGACAAGTTCGACGACGTGCCATTCGTCGACGAGGGGTCGCGCGTTCCGCACGTCTTCATCGCCGGGGACGCCTGCCACACCCACAGCGCCAAGGCGGGCCAGGGCATGAACGTGTCGATGCAGGATGGCTTCAACCTTGCTTGGAAGCTCGGCCACGTGCTCGACGGGCGCAGTGCAGAGTCCATTCTGGCGACATACTCTGCCGAACGGCAGGTGATCGCCAAGAACCTCATCGACTTTGACAAGCAGTGGTCGAGCCTGATGGCCGCGAAGCAGGATGAGCTCGACGACCCGACAGAGCTCGAGAGCTTCTACGTGAAAACCTTCGAGTTTCCGGCCGGATTCATGACCCAGTACGAGCCGTCGATGCTGGTCGGTGTGCCAGCGCACCAGGCGCTGGCCACTGGCTTCCCGATCGGCAAACGGTTCACGTCGTCGCCGGTGGTTCGCGTGTGCGATGGCAACACCATCCATGTCGGGCATCAGGCTCGAGCCGACGGTCGCTGGCGCATCTATGTGTTCGCGGATGCCGCGGGCTCGGGGGCTGACTCGGCAGTCAAGGAGCTGGCCGACTGGCTGACGAGCGACGCTGCATCTCCCCTCGCCGCAACTCCTGACGGCCTTGACCTCGACGCGTGGTTCGACGTGAAGGTGACCTACCAGCAACCGCATCCTGACGTCGACCTCACGCAGGTTCCGTCAGCCTTCCTGCCGCGACGCACGCCATTCGGTCTGATCGACTATGAAAAGGTGTACGCGGCCGACCCTGCGGTCGACATCTTCGACGCGCGGGGAGTGAGCCGGACGGGCGCCATCGTCGTGGTTCGCCCGGATCAGTATGTGGCGAATGTTCTGCCGCTCACTGCCACGTCAGACCTTGCCGCCTTCTTCGCGCCGATCCTTTCCCTCCCTGAGTAGAAGAGTCAGTGATGCCAACCCTTTCACTGCGCCGTCAAAAGTCTGAGATAGCGTTGTGACCGTGACGCAAGAGAAGGCCGAGCGCCCTCCAACGACGGAGCCCGTGGCCGGGGTCACGCTGCTGTACTTGCTCAAGCAGGTCGAACTGGCGGTGCGATCCAATCTGGAGGATGTGACCGGGGCTCACGGCCTGACGTCGTTGCAGTACACCGCCCTCACGGTCTTGGAACGTCGCCAGGGGCTCACCTCTGCCGCGCTGGCCCGCAACTCCTTCGTTCGTCCCCAGACGATGGCCCAGATGATTACCGTCTTGGAAGATCGCCGACTGATTCGGCGTGACAAAGATCCAGTTAACCGGCGGCAATATTTGCTTTCACTCACCGAACTCGGCCAGCAGGCTCTCGATTTTCTGCGCGTCGACGTCGAAGCGCTGGAAGCTCGCATGGTTTCAGGGCTCGATGAGCCAGAGATCGCGGCGATGCGTCTCGCGCTTCGCTCGTGCCGACTGGCGCTCGGCGGGCGCGACCCGCACTGAGTTCTGAGCGGTCAATGGCAGATCCGACTCAGCTGCCGATACTTTCGTCGTTGCCTCGGCCGACCCAGTGTGCCAACATCACCATCGTGTCTAACTCTCGCGTCGCACCGACGCTTTCATTTCTTGCGCGGATCGAGATCGATGTCGCTCTTCCGATCGACCTCGGCACGGGAGATGGCCCGCACCGACGCATCGTGCCGATCGTCGGCGGCCGAGTCGACGGGCCGGAACTGAAGGGGATCGTTCTTCCGGGCGGCGCCGACTTCCAGGTGCTGCGGTCAGCGACGGTCACTGAGCTGGAGGCCCGCTACGCGATCGAGACCGACGACGGCGACCGGATTTACATCGAGAACTTCGGCGTGCGCTCGGGGAGTTCTGAAGACATCGAACGGCTTACCCGCGGTGAGACGGTTGACCCCGAACGCATCTACTTCCGCTCCGCTCCTCGGATGTCGTCGGCCGGCTCCCGGTGGGCGTGGCTCGGCTCACGGATTCTGGTCGCGAGCGGAGAGCGGCACCCCGATCGCGTGAGCCTCGACATTTTCGTCGTGGAGTAGCGACGGAGATACCTGGTCACTCGCCTCAGTCGAGCGATCGCCCCCGCAGCGGGATTCAGTTCGAAGGACGCTCGTCGCCGTTCGTCGCAGGAGCGATTCGATCGCGGAGCAGATTCTTGCGTACCTTGCCGCTTGCCGTGCGGGGAAACTCGTCGACAACTTCGAGGCTGCGCGGCACCTTGTAGCGCGCCAGACGGGCCGAGAGGTGCGCGACCATCTCGTCAGGATCGAGGTCACGTCCCGGGGCGAGCGTCACCAGAGCATGCGGCACCTCGCCCCATTTCTCGTGCGGAACTCCGACCACCGCGACACCGGTAACGCCCTCAATGGTCATGATCGCCTGCTCGACCTCGGCGGAGTAGATGTTCTCGCCGCCGGAGATGATCATGTCCTTCAGGCGGTCAGAGATGTAGAGGAAGCCAGCATCGTCGGCATTGCCGATGTCGCCCGTGCGCAGCCAGCCATCGTCGGTGAATGCCTCACGGCTCGCCTCTGGCAGGTTCCAATAGCCCGAGAACAGGTTGGGCCCCCGCACCTCGATCTCGCCTGCCTCGCCGGCCAGGGCAATCTCGCCGCTGCTGCTTCGGATGCGATAGTCGGCAAAGAAGTGCGCGAGGCCGGCCGAGCCCGCGTGGCCGGTCGCATAATGAGCCGGCAGCATCGTCACCCCTGGACTCGTCTCGGTCAGGCCGTAACCCCCCGAAAAAGCGAGTCCGCGCGCCTCATATGCGGCGAGCACTCGTTCGGGAACGGCAGAGCCCCCACAGGTCAGCAGCCGCAGCGACGAGATATCTGTGGTCGCCCAGGCGGGATCTTCCGCCATCAACTGGTACGTGGTCGGCACGCCGCTGATATTGGTGGCACGCAATCGCTCGATACTGCGCAACGCGTCGCCGGGAACGAAACGCTCCTCGAGCAGCACGGTGGCTCCCTTGAGCAAGATGGGGAGGCATCCCATTCCCAACGACGCGACGTGAAACAGCGGCGAGATCATCAGCGCTCGATCTGACGAGACGACGTCGTAGTCGGCGAGCACGTTGAGGGCGTTCCAGGTCACCGCTGCGTGGCTCAAGATCGCACCCTTGGGCCGACCGGTCGTGCCCGAGGTGTAGATGATCAGGATGGGATCGTCAAACTGGTCGGCCGGCGCAACGGTCTCGCTGTCGGCGGCGGCGCTAATGAGGCCCTCGTAGTCGGTGGTGCCCGCCACCAGCGAGTTGTCACCGTCAGCGACGATCACGCGGTCGATTTCGATCCCGGCTGCCGCCGCCGCTGCAAGGCTCTCCAGCGGTGCGGTGCTGATCAGTGCACGTGCCCCAGAATCCTGCAGCATGTAAGCCAGTTCGGGTGCCGATAGCCGCGTATTGAGCGGCACCAAGACGGCGCCGAGTTGGGCAACGGCAAAGAGCGTCTCGATGAACGAGGGATGATTTCCGCCGAGGAATGCGACGCGGTCGCCGTGGCCAATCGACCTAGTGTGCAGCGCAGAGGCGAGGCGATCGACCCGCTCTGACAGCAGTGAGTAACTGAGCTCCTGATCACGGAACACGATGGCCGTATGCGTGCCAGAACTGCTCGCCCGTCGTCGCAGCCAGTCTCCGATGCCGTGTGGGATCAACTGTGACTCCTCGTGTCGTGTGCTGATGGGTGCCGTGGCCTATGAGACCCGCGAAATGAACTCGATCACGACGGCGGGACGCTCCTGACCCTCGATCTCGATGATGCCTGACACGCCCATCTGGTACCCGCCGCGTGGGACTTCCTCGACGGACTGGATCGTTGCGGTGAGGCGCACACGAGACCCGGCGCGCACCGGTGAGGTGAAACGTACCTTGTCGAGTCCGTAGTTGACCAGAGTCGTGGCATCTGAGACGTGGAGCAAACTCGACCAGAGCGGGATGAAGAGCGAGAGGGTGAGGAACCCGTGAGCGATGGCGCCCCCGAACGGCCCCTCCGCCGCACGTTCCGGGTCAACGTGGATCCATTGGTGGTCGTCTGTCGCCTCGGCGAACTGGTCGATGCGCTTCTGCGACACCTCGATCCAGTCTGAGGTGCCGATTTCGCTGCCTACCAGTCCGGGCAGTTCAGCCATGGTGAGAGTGCGTGCGGTCATGAGGTCTCCTTCAGGGTGAGTCCGAGCATCCGGGCGGCATTGTGCACCAGGATTTTCGGTCGGGCGGTGTCGCGGATGTCGAGTGCAGCAAAGTCTGTCAACCAGCGATCGGGGGTAATCAACGGAAAGTCGGAGCCGAACATGACCTTGTCTTGCAGAAAACTTCCTGCCGCTCGCGTCAACTGCGGAGGAAAGTACTTCGGGCTCCAGCCAGACAGGTCGATGTGGATGTTCGGCTTGTGGGTTGCCATCGAGATCGCGGTGTCCTGCCAGGGCACAGAGGGGTGAGCGAGGATGATCGTCAACTCGGGCAGTTCTGCAGCGACATCGTCGAGCAGGATCGGGTTCGAGTAGCGCAGCTTGAGCCCGCCCCCACCGGGAAGCCCTGCGCCGATTCCGGTCTGACCGCTGTGCACGACGGCGGGGATCCGCAGCTCGGCGACCGCTTGCCAAAACGGCCGGAACTGTTCGGCACTCGGGTCGAAGCCCTGCACCGTCGGGTGGAGCTTGACGCCTTGAGCTCCGTGGTCGATCACCAGCTGCCTGAGCAGGTCGATGGCTTCCTCGCCCAAGCGAGGATCAACCGAGGCGAACGGGATGAGAACGTCGGCGTGGTCGGCAGCGCGATCGATGATGTCGGCACTGGAGAGCGGAGGATGCCCAAGTTGCGTCCGCGCGTCGACCGTGAAAACGACAGCGGCCAGGTTGCGTTCGCGGTAGTAGCTCGCGATGCCGTCGATATCGGGGGTGACGCCGTCTGCCTGAAAGTAACGCTGCGCTGCCTCGGCGAAGCGCGCCGGTAACGACGCCTCTCCGTGCGGCCCCTGCTCGACGTGCACATGGGTGTCGATCGCCACGACGGCGTCAGGGTCGACCGCGAGCGCGTACACGTTACTGCGCCGGTCGAATGTGTTCGCTGGGCAGCGCGGGGAACTCCTCGCCCACGCTTTGCAGGCGTGCCCGCAGCACGGGAGCAACGTCGTCGGCGATGGTCTCGGCCGTCCAGCCGCCGGCGTGGTATTCACTGAGCAGCGGCTCGGGATGAGTCCACAGCTGCAGGCGATCGCCCCCGATTCCGATGGCCTGGCCGGTGATTCCGTCGGACTCCGCCGAGGCCAGGTAGACGATGAGCCCGGCGACGTCCTCAGCGGTGCCGAAGCCGAGATCGTGGCGGAAGAAGTCAGGCATCGGTAGACCGGCGTCATCTGCCTCAACGGCCGCTGCGAAGTAGGGAACGGTTCTGGTCATCGCGGTTGCGGCGACCGGAATCACCGCATTGACCATGACGCCCGCGCGCGACATCTCGAGCGCCCAGGTGCGCGCCATGCCGACGATGCCGGCCTTCGCCGCCGCGTAGTTGGTTTGACCGAAGTTGCCCCGCTGGCCAGTCGGCGATCCGATGGCGATGATTCGACCGGCGACGCCCCGTTCTTTGAACGACGCGTATGCGGCGCGCGCGCAGGTGAAAGTTCCACGCAGGTGGACGCCGATGACCTGATCGAAGTCGTCATCAGTCATCTTGAGGATCGACTTGTCACGAAGGATTCCGGCGTTGGTGACCAGTGCATCCAAGCCGCCGAAGGTGGAGAGCGCCGCGTCGACAAGTTGCTGCGCGACCTCGGACGTTCCCACCGGCCCGACCGAGGCGGCGGCTTGTCCGCCGTCGGCGATGATCTGACGAACTGTCTGTTCTGCCGCATCGGGTGAGACGTCGTTGACGACGACGGCGGCCCCGGCCTGAGCGAGGGCCCGAGCGTATGCGGCCCCGAGTCCACTCCCGCTGCCGGTCACGATTACCGTGCGCCCCGATAGATTGACCGTCATTGAATGCTCCCTCTCGATCGCGGTGTCACCAGCGAACCGTTAGTGAACAATAACAGGAATACTGCGATAGGACGATGGCGAACAGCAAGGACGGCCGCTCGGTTGCGGGCAAGGTGTTTGCCATCGCCGATGCCTTCTCGGGGGGAGACGCCCTGACGCTGGCAGAGGTGCAGCGTCGCACCGGCCTCCCGAGATCAACGGCGCACCGATTGCTGACGGAGTGGGTGGCATGGGAAGGCCTCGAGCACGGCGAAGACGGCCGGTATCGCGTCGGCCTCAAGCTCTGGCAGCTGGGCATTCGGCAACCAACGGCCCGGCGGCTTCGGGCCATCGCGCGTCCGGTGCTGGCAGAATTGCTCGAGGTCAGTCACGAGCATGTGCACCTTGCCGTGCGAGACGGGCTCGGCGTCGTCTACCTCGAGCGGCTGTCTGCGCCGGATGCCGTGGCTCTGGTCACCGACGTCGGGTCGCGTGTTCCGTTGCATGCGACGGCCGTCGGTCAGGTGCTGCTCGCCTTTGCCGAACCGTCTGTGCTCGACGAAGCTCTGGCTGAAGGGTTGAGCGGGTTCACCGCGAACACCATCGTCGCCGAGAACGTTCTGCGTCGGCGGCTGTCTGAGATTCGTGCCGTCGGAGTGGGCAGCTCGCGCGAGGAGTTCACGCCTGGCGCATTCTCGGTGGCCGCTCCGGTATATGACGTCACCGGGTCGGTGGTCGC
>JBDUBG010000061.1:0-3058 GCA_040004215.1 Pseudolysinimonas sp.
TACATGATCGTCTGATAGTCGACCGACTCACCGCTGAGCCCGGCGCCGCGCTTGACGGCGCGGTCGATGTTGTCGTTGGGGACCGAGGTCTTCTTGGCCTTCTGGATCGCGTCGACCAGGGTCGGGTTGCCGCTCAGGTCGGCGCCGCCCATCTTGGCCGCGACCTCGATGTTCTTGATGAGCTTCGCGAACGACTTGGCACGACGCCCGTCGATGACGGCCTTCTTGTGCTTGGTCGTCGCCCACTTGGAATGCCCGCTCACGGTGCTCCTTCTGTCTCGCCGGTTGAGTAGCCCGCGCAGCGGGCGTGTCGAAACCAGCCTCGATTCTAACCGGGCCGCCTCGCACGCGTGCCGCACTAGGCTCGGCGGGTGGTCGCTCGTTGGTTCCGGATCTCGTTCGCCGAGAACGCATTGCGCCGCTTCGCCTCCGAAAGCTCCGTCTCGATCGACACTCTGCATGCTCCGGATGCCGTGTCTCTCGCCCTGGCCTTCTACCGCGACCGGCGCGCCCAGCATGCGCGCGTGACCGATGAGGGCGACGGCCTGCTCTGGCAGTGGGGACCGGATGCCGACGCCGAGCGCTTCACGATCGACCTCACGCGTCAGTTGGTCCGCGAAGACGAGGACGCCATTACCCAGCTCTGCCTCACCGTCGCGTACCGGTGGACTCCGACCCGGCGGCTGCTCGGCCGAGGGCACGCGTGGTGCTTCTCTCCCGCCTCCGCGAACGAGTTTGGGCGGCAAATTCGTGCCTCTGCCGCGTACCGCGCAGTGGCCACCGCCTCGCCGGTGAGCGTGACGATCCGGACAGAGCTGCTGTAGGCAGCTTCACGCCAGCTTCACGCCTGCCTCGCGCAACTCGAGTGCGGCCAACGCACGCACCACCGTCACCTCGCCGTGCCGCCAGGCTTCGACCGGGTGTTCCGCGACGGCGTGGAGTTCTTGGGCGTTGCCGTCTACCAGTGCACGCAGCGCCAGCAGTTGTACGCCATCAGCCAGTTGCGAGACCCGATGTGCGCGGGTCGCGCGCCGGGCAAAGCGGAGGCGCGGACGCAACCAGAAGAACAGGATGACGAGAATCGGCAGCACTGCAGACGCGATGGCGATCACCAGCGCCGCCGTGTCGACGAGGTTCTGCTGCGCCTGCCCTGCCTGCGCGAGCAGACCGCCAGCGCCGCTCGCCGAGTCGAAGGGAGCACGGATGCTGCCGCCGATCAGCGGCACGCCTCCGAGCGTGTTGCCGGCATCCGTCATCGTCTTCTGGAAACCGTCGCCTGCACCCTTCATGCTCTTGCCGACCTCGTCAAGCACGACGATCGCGGCGTGAATGAGAACCGCGCCCCAGACCGCCAGCGCGATCAGTGAAATGCCGATCAGGTCGGCAAAGATCTGGGCGGTGCGGCGGCCGGCGAAATCCGAATAGAGCTTCATGCGCTCAGGCTAGCTAGTGGGCTGAGCTACCCGGCTGCAGCGGCCGCCGAGCATCGGCCGGGCAGCGGGTCACCTCGTGGCACACTCTGCAATCTGCGTGGGATCTCGCGGCACCAGCGAGTCACGCAGGATCCCACGCAGGTTGCGGAGTGTCTGGGCGATGGCACCGGACCTGGCCGAGCAGGCCGTCACAGTCAAGACGAAGCGCGCACAGTGGCGAGAAAGCGCTCGTGGAACCGATAGTCGTCGGTTATCTCGGGGTGGAATGACGTGCCGAGCAGGTTGCCCTGCTCCACCGCAACAACTCGGCCGTCAGTCAGCGTCGCCAGCGCGTGCGCATGCGGTCCCACCGTTTCGACCACCGGCGCCCTGATGAAGACTGCGTGCATCGCGGGCTCTCCCAGCTCCGGAATGTCGAGGTCGGTTTCGAAGGAGTCCAACTGGTTGCCGAAGGCGTTGCGGCGCACTGCAATGTCCAAACCGCCCAGGCTCTGCTGACCGTTGATTGCGTCGAGCACCGTGTCGGCGAGCATGATCAGGCCGGCGCACGTGCCGTAGACCGGCATCCCGGCCGCGATGCGAGACTTCAGCGGCTCGGCGAGGCCGAAGGTGCGACTCAACTTGTCCATCACGCTCGACTCGCCGCCCGGGATGACCAGGCCGTCGACCTCGTTCAGTTCGCTTTCACGGCGAATGGGCACGGCATCGACACCGAGTCGATTCAACACCGCAAGGTGCTCGCGGAAGTCGCCCTGGAGGGCGAGAACACCGACTCGCGCGCGACTACCAGCCACGATCGGCGAGGCGGTGCGGCGCGGGGATGTCAGACACGTTGATGCCGACCATCGCCTCGCCGAGCCCGCGTGACGCCGCGGCGATCACGTCTGCGTCGTCGAAGAAGGTGGTGGCCTTGACGATCGCCGCTGCTCGCGCCTCCGGGTTGCCCGCCTTGAAGATGCCAGAGCCGACGAACACGCCGTCCGCGCCGAGCTGCATCATGAGGGCAGCATCCGCCGGAGTGGCTACGCCACCCGCAGTGAACAGCACGACCGGAAGCTTGCCAGTTGCCGCAACCTCGGCCACCAACTCGTAGGGAGCCTGCAACTCTTTGGCTGCCACATAGAGCTCGTCTTTACTCTTCGACTTCAGGGCATTGATCTCGCCCAGGATGGTGCGGATGTGCTTCGTCGCCTCCGAGACGTCGCCGGTTCCGGCCTCGCCCTTCGAGCGAATCATCGCTGCACCCTCTGTAATGCGGCGCAACGCCTCGCCCAGGTTGGTCGCTCCGCAGACGAATGGCACGGTGAACGGCCACTTGTCGATGTGGTTCACGTAGTCGGCCGGCGACAGCACCTCTGACTCGTCGATGTAGTCGACGCCGAGCGACTGCAGAATCTGCGCCTCGACGAAGTGGCCAATGCGCGCCTTCGCCATCACCGGGATGTTCACCTCGGCGATGATCGAGTCGATCAGGTCGGGGTCGCTCATGCGCGCGACGCCGCCCGGCGCTCGAATATCGGCCGGAACCCGCTCCAGAGCCATCACGGCGACCGCGCCCGCGTCTTCGGCGATGCGCGCCTGCTCGGCGGTGACGACATCCATGATGACGCCGCCCTTGAGCATCT
>JBDUBG010000272.1:0-3058 GCA_040004215.1 Pseudolysinimonas sp.
GAACTGGAACGCGGCATCCTGTCCAGCGTGGTTCACGACCAGCATCGCGAGCTCATCGAACGGGATCGCGCGGTCGGAATGCGAGTTGGTCGCGTAAAACCGCTCGACCGCCGGCGCCAGCTCGTTGATGATGCCCACGGCGTCCTTGTCGGCAAGCACCGAGAACACCACCGTCCACTCGTCGAAGTCGAAGTACTCACCGAGCGCGGCGGCGAGGGCCCGCGCGCCGTGCGGATTGTGCGCGGCATCCACCAAAACCGTCGGCTCGACGCCGATGAGTTGCAAACGCCCCGGCGACGTGACCGTTCCCAGACCCTCGGACACCACGTCGTCTGATAGCGGAACCGTTCCATTGCCCAAAAAGGTCTCAACGGCAGCGACCGCGACTGCTGCGTTCTGCGCCTGGTGGTCGCCGTACAGCGGCAGGTAGACGCCCTCGTAGCGCCCGGCACGTCCGCGCACGTCAATGACCTGGCCGCCGACGGCGACCGTCGTCGACTCGAGCGCGAAGTCGACGGCTTCGATCGACATCGATGCCTCGTCGATCTTGGCCGCCTTGCGCAGTTCGTCAAGCGCCTCGATGGTCTGCATCGCCGTCACGACGGATGCCGCAGGCTTGATGATCCCCGCCTTGGTGCGCGCAATCTCGGCAACGGTATTGCCGAGCCGGGCTTGGTGGTCGAGAGCGATCGGAGTGAACACGGCGACCTGCCCGTCGGCGACGTTGGTGGAGTCCCACTCGCCTCCCATGCCCACCTCGAGCACGACCACATCCACCGGCGCATCGGCAAAGATCGCGAAGGCCAGCACGGTCAGCGCCTCGAAAAAGGTCAGCGTCTCGTCGTTGTTGGCAAGCAGTTCGGCATCGATCATCAGCAGGTACGGCGTGATGTCGTCCCAGTTGCGCGCGAATGCCTCGTTGGTCACCGGGTAGCCGTCGATCATGATGCGCTCGTTGACACGCACCAGATGCGGACTGGTGAGCAGCCCCGTCTTCAATCCGCTGGCACGAAGCAGCGACTCGATCATTCGGCTCGTTGAGGTTTTGCCGTTGGTCCCCGTGATGTGCACAATCGGCGCGGCACGCTGCGGATCGCCGAGCAGCTCAACCACACGCCGAGTCGGCTCGAGCCGCGGTTGCGGGCTTCCCTCGCCGATGCGCTCCAGCAGCTCGCGGTACGCCTCGTCTGCGGCCTCCTGATATTCAGCCTCGTGGGCGGCGGCTTCTCGCTCGTCGAACCCTTCGTCGGAGTGTTGCCCGTCAGAAACTTTGCTCATGCGCGCGCTCCACTTCGATCGTGACGGAGGATCCGGAGCCAACGGCAGTGCCCGCTGCACCCTTCTCAGCCTCGCGGGCCTCGACGACGACCGCAAGAGTCTCCCCCGCGATCAACGTCTGATGCGCCGCGACCGCAGCGATGGCAGTCGCGTCGCCAGCGATCGACAGCGCGATCCGGTCGCCGACATCGAGACCGGCATCCTTTCGCGCCTGCTGCACGGCGCGCACGATATCGCGAGCGAGTCCCTCAGCTTCGAGTTCGGGCGTGAGGTGCGTGTCCAGCACGACGAAGCCACCGCTCGGAAGAAACGCGATCGCGCTCTCGGCGTCTGCCGCCTCGAGCTCGAGCCCGTATTCCCCCGACTCGAGCAGGGTGCCGCCCGCGGTGATCGCGTCGCCGTCAGCGCTCCAATCGCCAGCCTTAGCCGCCTGGATGATGCGCTGCACATCTTTGCCGACGCGCGGGCCCAGCGCCCGGGCGTTGACCGAGAGTCGACGCACGATGCCGAACTCGCCCAGGCTCGACTCGCGGAGCTCCGCAACGTTGACGGACTTCACGTTCAGCTCGTCGCGCAGGATGTCGGCGAAGTCGACCAGGGACGCGGCATCCGCGCCCACAACGGTCAGCCCGGCGAGTGGGAGTCGAACCCGCAGTCCGCGGGCCTTGCGCAGAGCAAGGCCTGACGAGGCGATCTCGCGCACGCGGTCCATCGCCGCTACCAACGTGGGGTCGCTCGGGAACGCGGCGGCATCCGGCCAGTCGGTGAGGTGCACGCTGCGGCCGCCGGTGAGCCCCCGCCAGATCTCGTCACTCACCAGCGGAAGCAGCGGGGCCGCCACTCGCGTGATCGTCTCAAGCACGGTGTACAGCGTGTCGAACGCGTCGCGCCCATCACTGCTCGCAGCGCCGCCCCAGAAACGGTCGCGGCTGCGGCGCACATACCAGTTGGTCAGCACGTCACCGAAGTCGCGCAACGCAGCGGCGGCGAAGGGTGTGTCGAACTCGTCGAAGTGAGTGCCAACGGTCTCGACCACGTGGCGGGTCTTCGCCAGCAGGTAGCGGTCGAGCACGTTCGGCGAGTCGGTGCGCCAACGAGCCGTGTAGCCGGATCTCGATACGCCGCCTTCGGACGCTACTCGATCACCAAGATCGCCCGCCGTGTTCGCATAGAGGGTGAAGAAGTAGTAGGTGCTCCACAGCGGCAGCAGCAGCTCGCGCACGCCCGCGCGGATGCCCTCATCAGTCACCGTCAGAGTCCCGCCGCGCAAAATCGGAGAGGCGAGCAGGTACCAACGCATCGCATCCGCACCGTCACGGTCGAATACCTCGTTCACGTCCGGGTAGTTGCGCAATGACTTGGACATCTTCTGCCCATCACTGCCGAGAACGGTGCCGTGACTGATGACATTCGTGAATGCCGGGCGATCGAAAAGCGCTGTCGACAGCACATGCATGAGGTAGAACCACCCTCGCGTCTGCGAGATGTACTCGACGATGAAGTCCGCCGGACTGTGGCTGTCGAACCACTCGCGGTTCTCAAATGGGTAGTGCACCTGGGCGAACGGCATCGAACCGGAGTCGAACCAGACATCCAACACATCGGGGATACGCCGCATCGTGCTCGCCCCGCTCGGGTCGTCGGGATTCGGCCGGGTGAGGTCGTCGATGACGGGCCGGTGCAGATCGGTGACACGCACGCCGAAGTCGCGCTCTAGCTCATCGAGCGAGCCGTACACGTCGACGCGCGGGTAGGTCGGGTCGTCGCTCTTCCACACCGG
>JBDUBG010000053.1:0-10267 GCA_040004215.1 Pseudolysinimonas sp.
CGCTCGCCGGCGGTGGGCTCGCGACCTTCGAGGCGTCGCGCATGGCTCAGGGCCGTAAGAACGGCCTGCGCTTCGAGATCAGCGGCACCACGGGAGCGATCGCGTTCGATCTCGAACGGCTGAACGAGCTCCAGGTGTACCGCGCCTCGGACGGCTCGAACTCCGGGTTCCGCACGGTCCTCGTCACCGAGCCGCAGCATCCATACCTCGGCGCATGGTGGCCCGCCGGCCACATAATCGGCTGGGAGCACGCGTTCACGCACCAGGTGCGTGACCTCGTCACTGCCATCGCCGCAGGCGAGTCTCCGCGGCCGACCTTCGCCGACGGCCTGCAGGTGCAGCGCGTACTCGACGCGGTGCAGCGCAGTTCGTCGACGGGCGCCGGATGGACGCCGATCGACTGAGCTGGTTCGTGCGCAAGTCGGCTCAGAGATCGAGAACCAGTCGGTCTCCTCGGCAGCGGGAGACGCAGGTCATGATCCGTGTGCCCTCTAACCGTTCCTCGGCGGTCAGGATGGAGTCGCGGTGCTCCGGGGTGCCCTCGAGCACCCGCACCTCGCACGTGCCGCAGGTGCCTTCACGGCAGGTGGACAGCACTCCGGCGCCGGCGCGGTTCACGGCGTCGAGGATGCTTTCGGTCGCGGGGACGTGCACGGTGACGCCCTGTCGCGCGAGTTCGATCGTGCAGGCCCGGGCCGGTTTGTGCGCTTGCTGGACGGGCGCGAAGCGTTCGACGACCAGGTCATCGTCGCGGCCGTGGAGTCGAGCGGACTCCTCGAGTCCCGTGAGCAGCCGTTCCGGTCCGCACGCGTGGAGCGCTGAGCTGCCACGGGGGAGGCGGGCCCAGACATTGTCAAGGTCGTACCGGCCGCGTTCGTCGCTCGGCCAGGCGTAGACCCTGTCCGGATGCTCTCGCAGAAGGTCGTCGAGATAGGGCATCCGGTCGCGACTGCGCCCGAGGAAGAGCAGCCGCCACTCCACGCCGAGCTGATCCGCCTCCGCGAGCATTGGAAGCAACGGCGTGATGCCGATCCCGCCGGCGACGAACAGCACGACATCGGCAGTCCGAAGCCGGAAGTGCCGGCGCGGCCCGCGAACCGTCAGTCGGTCACCGGCGTGGACGTCGTCATGCGCTTCCGCCGATCCGCCCCGGCCGTCCCGCTCGCGGAGCACCGCGATCCGCACCGTATCGCTCGACGGGTCGCCGCACAGCGAGTACTGCCGCACCCTCCCGCTCGGCAGCACGAGGTCGATGTGCGCGCCGGGCTGCCAGTCCACTCGGACCCCGTCAGGACGGAGTTCGAGCTCGACCACGTCCTGGGTCAGTCGGCGATGGGCGACGACCGTGACCGCGATTTCCGCTCGTGATGCGCGCGGGGCCGCCGATGCGTCGGCGACCGGAAGGATCGCAGTCGGACGGGCGCCCGCAGGGCGGGGCGACCATCGGAGGGGAAGCGCCAGGATGCCGCGTCCCTCTGAGACCGCAGTCGCGCGGAGCTCGCCGACGGGGACCGCGAGGCGGAGATCCGGGAGGCGTTCATAGAGGACCCGGAGCTCGATGCGCAGCAGCAGTCGAGCTAGCGGCGCGCCGAGGCAGGCGTGGATGCCCTGCCCGAATCCGAGGTGCGGGGTCGACCACCCGCGCGACGGGTCGATCGTGTCGGGGTCGGTAAACGCCGCTGGGTCCCTGGAGCCCGCCGCGTAGGCGAGGAACACCTCGTCGCCCGCGCGCAGGACCTCGCCGCCCAGCTCCGTGTCGCGCGTGACCCGTCGCTTCATCCCGGTGATCGCCGATTCGAACCGGAAGAGTTCCTCGAGCGCCTCCGATCTCGACGCGTCGTCGCGCTGCGCACGCTGCCAGAGCTGCCGATCGCCGAGCAGGTGGGTGAGTGCGGTGCAGATGAGGTTTGAGGTGGTCTCGTGGCCCGCGAGCATCAGCCCGGGGAAGAGCGAGAGCATCTCGAAGTCGGTCATGGGGGCGTCGCCGGCGTCGCGGACGTCCCAGACGTGGCTGATGAGGTCGTCGCGGCGATCGAGGCGGCGTTCCTCCATCACCGCACGCACGTACTCATGCAGATCGAGCAGCAGCGCTGCCTTCTGTTCCGGCGTGCCGACATGGTGCACGTCCCGTGGGCCGAGGAAGAAGCCGAGCGCGGCGCCGACCCACTCCCAGCGCTCCGGGTCGAGGCCGACGATGTGACAGATGGTCATCAGTGGCATCGGCAGCGCGAACGCCGTCTTCAGGTCCACCGTTCCCTCCTCGACGAATCCGTCGATCACGGCGTGCGCACGTGCAGTGATCCAGGGTTCGAAGCGTGCGATGCGCCGGGGGACGAAGAAGGAGTTCACCGCGCGGCGCAGCCGGTCGTGGTCCGGGTTGTCCAGCCCGAGCAGCGTGCCCCGGGCGGGTACCCGGCCTGCGAAGCGCGCGCGCCACGGCTCCGGCAGCTCGGGCACCGTCGCGGTCGACGAGAACGTCTCGGCGTCATGCAGTGCCTCGACGATCTCGCTGTAGCGCGTCACGACGCGCGCGCCCAGGGGATCGGCGAACTGCAGGCCCGGCAGCGACCGGGCTTGGGCGAGATCCGCGAACAGGCGTTCCGGATCGATGAAGGGGCAACCGCCCTGGGCGGGATCGAATGACAAGGGACAACCTCGAGGGGGCTCGGTCGGCCCCGCCGTGGAACGCACAGGCGGAGCCGGAACGCGGCGCTGCGGACTCCGCAGCGACGGCGATCGGTTCGTGTACTTGCCCGAAGACCGGTGTCTCCGAGGGGGATTATTCACAGCGGACGAACCGTCCGAGTGCCCTCACCCCGCCTGTATAAAGCGACCTTAGCGCCTGAAGCCGCGGCTCAGCGTTGAGTCCGCACGCGATTCATCAGGTCGAAGATCTCGGCGGTCTCGCGCAGGGAGTGGATCGACGCGTCGGTGTCACCGCGGCGCACCGCACCGGCGACGGCTCGCAGCATCGGCGTGTACCCCCACCCTTCTCGCGCATGGAAGATCTCGTGAACGGGAGGGACGGGGTAACCGGCAGGCTGCAGCTCGGCTCGCTCCGCGAACCAGAAGGGGGGCGCGATGGAGATCCAGCCTTGCGTTCCGTTGATCGTGGCGGACTGCGCTATAGGCTCGACCATCGACCAGGCCAGCTGCGCGAAGCGACCCTCGGAATACTCGAGGGTGACATGCCCGCTCGCGTCCACACCGTCGCCGACGGCGGTGCTGCGGCTGTGGATCGACTCCGGGACCCCCAGCAGTGCGTGGGCGAGGGTCAGCGGGTAGATGCCCTGGTTCAGCAGTGCACTGTCGCCGCGCTCGCGGCTCCAGGTCGCCTGAGTCTCGCGCGGCATGCGCATGCCCAATGAGGCCTGCACGCTGCGGACATCGCCGATCGCGCCCGCGTACACCTGATCGAGCACGTCTCGGATGGTCTCGTTGAACAGCATCCACATCGCCTCCATGAGGAAGAGGCCAGAATTCGCGGCGAGGTCCGTCAAGCGTCCCAGCTCGGCAGCGCTGATCGTGATGGGCTTCTCGACGAGGACGTGCTTTCCTGCCAGCATTGCCTGCTCAGCGAGGGCGGCGTGAGTCGCGTGCGGCGTGGCGATGTAGACGACGTCCACGTGGGGGTCCGCGAGGCACTCGCCCAGGTCATCGTGTACTCGCTCGAGTCCGAACTCGTTCGCGAACGCGCGGCCGCGCTGTCGGTCGCGGGAGACGACAGCGAACCCGCGGGCGTTTCCGGTCAGGCGGAGGTCGTGCGCAATCTCGCGTGACACGGAGCCGGTGCCGACGATCGCGAACCCGATCATCGAGTCCGGAGCTGTCACGCCTGATCCCGGCCCGCCGGCAGCCGCAGCAGGCGGATCCGGGCGATCCCGACCTCGTCATGCGGCACGATCGAGAGCCGCTCGTCGCCGTTGACCACCCGCGTGCGTACCCACGTGCCGTCGTCGAACCTGCCGAGCTCCACGGAATCGACCTCCACTGTCCCGTCCGGTACAGCGAAGTCGACCGTGAGGTCTTGCCCGACGATGACGTAGTCATCCGGCGTCAGCCGAATCACGAGCCCGAAGGCCCTGGTGTCCGCGGGGGCAGGCAGGCCGTGAACGGTCTCGCTGGTGGTCTCCACCGCAGGGGGAGGGGCTTGCACTCCAGCGTCGAGCAGCATCGTCTGCAGCAGCGATCGGGAGCCCTGCAGAACGATCTGCAGATCGTCGCATCGGATCTCCTGACGCTCCCCGGCCTCGAGTAGCACCCCGGTCACGCGCCCTTCGGCCTGCGCCTGGGTGATCACGTCGACCATGCCTCCCAGGACGCCGAACGCCTGCGCGAACCGGTTGCCCGGCCGACTGTCTTCGACGCCGAACGCCGAGAATCCGAACGCGCCGAGTCCGATCGCCCAGAAGACGTAGCCCGTGCGGATTCGGGACTCTGGCACGAAAAGAGGGTTGTCTACCCGGGTGTAGCTGGACAGTGCGGTCTTCACGTCATCGACGTAGACGTCGGCCGCGAGAAAGTCGAGGGACGGTGCCGCGGCCTTCCAGATGTCGAGTACCCGCGAAGCCGGCCCGCCGCTCGGGTAATCGCCCGCCTCGGGTTGCCCCGGCTGCGGTCCTACCCACGCGTTCGCGAACATCGGCAGCGGCTTCACCGCCTTGCCGGCGGCGGCGAGCACCTCGGTGTACGCGCCGAAATGCCAGGCCATGAAGATCTCGTCCGCCTCCCAGCCGGAGCCGAACACCTCCTGCCAGGTCCCCTCGAGGCGCGCTCCTCCGCGCTGCCAGGCCTCGGTCACCGGGCTGGCAAAAGTCGATGGGTCGTTCTTCAGGACGCGGAGGAGCGCATCGGGCACGGCCGTGCCCCAGGCCTGATCGGCGAGCGTGCAACGATCGCGGGAATCCTTCAGCAGACCTACCTCGTTCTCGACCTGCACCATGACAACCGTGTGTTGCGGATCGACCTGCCGCAAGTGGGTCATGAACGCGACGAATGCGCGGGCGTCGGCGTCGCGCAGCGACTCCGAAAACACGGAGAGCACCGGCTTCGGCGTCGCGCCCGCGTACGTGAACAGCTCCTTCTTCCCGCCCTCCGCCACCGCGCGAGGGAACCGCTGCGGGTCGGACCGGACCCACCGCGGTGCATAGGTCGATGCGGCGTTCTTGAACGCGCCGAACCAGATCAGGATCAGCCGCAGGCCTGCCTCCCGGAAGGCGTCGAGCTGGGTGTCGACGCTCGAGAAATCGAATACCCCCTCCTCCGCCTCGACGAGCGACCAGCTGACCGAGCCGATGGCAACCGAGGCGTTGAGGGACCGAACGCGCTCCAGTACCTCCGGCAGGCCGACATCGGTGGGCGTGGAATTGTGCAGCTGTCCGCCGAGGAGCAGCGCGGGGTGACCGTCCACGAGCAGCCGATGGCCGTGCTCCGTCCGCTCGATCTGCGGGATAGGAGGTTGCGTGGGTGTCTGACTCGTCATTGGCATCTCCCTTGGCACGATACCCTACTTTCATTGTTTTCCAACGGAAGAATCCATAAGGTGGATGGCGACGCCGGAGTCGGTGGATCCTCTCTCCACGCACGTCGTCCTGCCAGACGAGGAGCACCCATGACCGGCGGGCCCACGATCGCCATCGTCGGCAGCGGTCCGATCGGCGCGGCCTATGCCCGGATCCTGCTCGAAGACGTTCCAGACGCACGCGTCGTCATGTTCGAGGCCGGTCCGCGGCTCACCGAGGTTCCGGGCGAGAGCGTGCGGAACATCACGGACCCCGCGGCGAAGGAGATCGCGCGCGAGCGGTCGCAGGGCCCCCAGGCTGGCTCCTTCCGTGGCTCGCTCGGCATCCCGGACGGCCTCGCCGTCGAGGGGATGTTCACCGCACGGGGCGGAACCCACCTGCTCGACTTCGGGGGGCCGGGGTCCGCGCACGCGCCGACCTTCCCTGCTGGCGCGGCGTCCACGAACGTCGGTGGTATGGGTGCCCACTGGACGTGCGCGACCCCGGCGCCGGCGTTCAGCGAACGCATCTCCTTCATCGGCGACGCCGAGTGGGACGACCTGATCGGCGAGGCCGGGCGGCTGCTGCACGTGCAGGATGCGGTGTTCGCCGATTCTGCTGTCGGGCGGGCAATCCGCGAGTTGCTCGAGGAGGAGTTCGCTGGCGAATTCCCCGCGGGCTATGGCCCCGGCACCCTGCCCGTCGCGGGAGATCCGCAACGTGACGGCAGCGTGCGGTGGGCCGGCACGGACGTTGTTCTCGGTCCGCTTATCGACTCCTCCGACCCGCTGTCTGCGCGATTCGAGTTGCACGACCTCACACTCGTGCGCCGCGTCGAGCTCGACGCGAAGGCCGCGATCGGCGTCACCGTCGAGGATCTGCGCACGGGAGTGGGCCGCTTCGTGCCCGCGGATCTGGTGGTCGTCGCCGCCGACGCCTTCCGCTCGCCGCAGCTGCTCTGGGCGTCCGGCATCCGTCCCGCCGCCCTCGGTCGCTACCTCACCGAGCATCCCGTCGTCATCTCGACGGTTGTCCTGGACGGCGAGCGGATGCGGCGTTTCGCGACGGAGCAGCAACTGGACGACGAACTCGTGCGCCGTGCCGCGAACCCCGCCGACCCGGTCGGGGCCGTCAACCGCATCCCGTTCTCAGAGCCGCATCATCCATTCTCGCTGCAGGTGGTGTACGCCGAGGCACCGCCGTTCCCGCTGGATCCAGCACACCCGGCCGCGGGCAGCCGGTGGGGGTACGTCAACATGGGGTACGGCATCCGCAAGCAGCCACGCGTCGAAGACGGCGTGACCTTCTCGGATGACGAACTGGACTACCGCGGCTTGCCGAACATGACGATCGACTACGCGCTGACGGACGCCGAGCTTGCCGAGATCGCCCAGGCGACGGTCCGACTCCGCCGGGCCGGCGAGGCGCTCGGCGTGTTCATCGCCGAACCGCGACTGCTGCCGAATGGCTCGAGTCTGCACTACGAGGGCACCATGCGGATGGGCGAGGTCGATGACGGCACCTCCGTCGCGGACCCGTACTCCCGGGTCTGGGGAGTCGAGCGGCTCGTCGTCGGCGGAAATGCGCTCATCCCGACCGCGACATCGATGAATCCGACCCTGATGAGCTTGGCGATCGCCGTGCGTGGCGCGCATGCCGCGGCCAAGGATCTCGAGACTTAGGTATAAAAACAGCAGAAACCAGATACGCTCTTTGTGCGGCACGCAGACGCGAACGAAGACGCTCGCGGACGGACAGGAGTGATCATGCCGAACGGCCTCATCGACGAGGCGAGCCTCCGGGTGCACCCCTCGGGATTCGCGATCGCGCTGACCATCCCGTGGTACCGCAGCCTCTGGCTGTCGTCCGTGACCACGCTGCACCTCGCTATCGACGGCGACGACGTTCCGGATGCGGACCTCGTGTTCGAGTTGGACGGTGTGACCTACTCAATCGCCGACCTGCCGGAGGCGAGCGATGTGCTCTGGTTCCTGGCGTCGCATCCTCTGCTCATCGTGCGGCGCGACGCTCCCGTCGCCCTTGGCGAAACGCACGAGATCGACATCGTCGGCCAGCTGCGACTGCCGTACATGCAGATCGCACCCGGCGTGGACGGCGGCCCGGGCGTCTATGTGCCGAACTTCGTACACCAGACGCTGACGCTCGTCGCGACCGATCGAGACGCCGCGGCACCCGTGTTCGCAGCGCCGTTCGACGCGCCTCCTGCGGTGGCGCTGGCCGACCCCTTCCAGCTCGGGCTCACGCTCTATTCCGCCAGTGCGGAGTTCCCGGCCGGCTGGGTCGACTTCGACGCGCTGCTCGAGCGGGTGGCCGAGCTGGGCATCGGCCCCGGCATCGAGGTCGTCGCCTCGCAGATGGTGCACTCTTACCCGGCCGTGAGCGACGAGTTCGTCTCCCGGTGGCGCTCGGCGTTCGACCGCTACGGCTTCACGGAGACGTCGTTTGCGGCGAACCTGGACATGGGGCGCCGCCGCGACCGCGACATGACTCCGGATGAGGAGTTCGACTTCACGGAGGTGCTGGTCCACGGCGCTAAGAAGCTCGGCTTCCCGCTCATCCGCATCCAGAGCGCCAAGCCGCAGCTGTTGCGTCGTTTGCTGCCCATCGCCGAGAAGCTGGACATGAAGCTGGCCTATGAGATCCATGCGCCGATGGGACCGAACGACCCCACGATCCTGCAGGTTCGCGAGACCTATGCGGAGTTCGAATCGCCGCTGCTCGGGTTTGTCGCCGACTTCTCGGCGACCATGCACGCCATGTCTCCGACGCTGCTGCGAGGCCTGCAGCGACTCGGGCTCGACGACGAGGCGCTGGAAATGCTGCAGACGATCTGGGCCACGGGTGCCTCGATGGGTGAACGCCAAGACGCCTTCATCGGCTACCTGCGGGGCCGCGACTTCGACCCGGCCCGGCTCGGTTCGTTCGCGCATCTGGCGTTCAATATGCACGGTCATGTCGACCCGCACGAGTGGGCCGACATCATGCCCCAGATCCTGCATGTCCACGCGAAGTTCTACGACATCGACGAGCACGGCGAGGAGCCAGCGATCGACTATCCCGAGCTTGTGAAGGTGTTCGTGGATGGCGGCTACCGCGGCTACTGGTCGAGCGAGTGGGAAGGACACGCCTTCGCCGAGATCGGCGAGGTCGACCCGCTGATGCTCGTCCGCCGTCAGCACGACCTGATCCGCCGCAGTATGCACGCGCTGCAGCGAGCCGACGCATGACTGCCGACCGGGCCGCGTTCGAGCATTTCTGCGACCTCTTTTACACGCAAAAGCGCGTCGCCGACGCATTCGCGCTGCTGGTTGCGGCGGAATACCGGCAACACAACCCCGGCGTGCCAGACGGCCCCGACGCAGCCGTTCGCGCGCTCACGCCGAAGTTCGATGGTTCGCCCGACTCCCGCTTCGAGATCCAGCGGATCCTCGTCGACGGCGACCTCGCGATGGTCCACGTGAAGGCGTCGGGCCCCGGCCGTCCGGACGCCGCCGTCGCCGACATCTACCGGTTTGAGGGCGGCCGGATCGTGGAGCACTGGGACGTGCTCCAGGCCGTGCCGCCCGACGCCGTCCACGACCACCCGATGTTCTGATAACGATTCCTGGAGGATCACACATGTACGAGCTCGCACCCAACATCGAAGTGCTGTTCACAGAGGCCGGCGATTACCAGGACCGCGTCCGCGCAGCCGCCGCGGCAGGATTCACCGCGGTCGAGATGTGGGGACCGACCGGCAACGACGCCCCCGCCAAGCCCAAGGACCTCCCGGCGTTGAAGGCGGCGCTGCAGGAGACCGGCGTCCGGCTGACCGCCCAACTGTCGGAGCCGCGGACGCAGTTCATGCTGCCGGGGTTCGACCACGCGCCGTTCTTCGAGAAGCTCGACGAGGGCGTCGCGATCGCCCAAGACCTCGGTACGACGCACATCGTCGTCCAGGGCGGCACCGGCTTCGGCGGCAGCAAGCGGCAGACGCAGCTCGACCAGCTCGTCGAGATCTACTCGAAAGCGACCGCGCAGATCGACGGGTCGGGCGTCACCCTCGTGTTCGAGGCCGTGAACGGGCGCGTCGATCACCCCGGGACCCTCATCGACCGCACCGCCGATGCGGCGTACATCGCCCGCGGCGTGGACTCGCCGTTCTTCGGGATCGTCTACGACATCTACCACTCCGTCGTCGAGGGGGAGGACGTCGAGCAGGCGCTCGCCGATGCTGCCGGAGTGGTGCGGTATGTGCAGCTCGCCGACGCGCCCGGCCGAGGCGAGCCCGGCACGGGTGCGATCGACTGGGTGGCGACTCTCGGCCTCCTTCGGGCCTCCGGCTACGACGGTCCCATCGGCCTCGAGTACTTCCCGACCACCGAGTCCGTCGCCTCCGTCGCCCACATCCGCGACGTCGCCGCCCGGGCCTGAGCGCCACGGAACAGGGAAGGTCGACGCGATGATCCCCGATCGCATCATCGAGCAGGGCACGCTGACGAGCGACGGCCGGCGAGCCGCCGTCGAGGTCAGGCTGCCCTGGTATCGGGCACTGCCGGGCTCGTGCATTTCCGAAGTCGCTTTCGCGGTCGACGGCGTGCAGGCGCCGGCGGACTCGCTGCGCTGGACGATGAATGGCACGGAATTCCGGCTGCCGGATCTCATCGACGCAACCGACCAGTGGTGGTTCCCGCTCGACTCGGCGGTGGTGTCAGGCGACATCCCGCTCGCCGACGGTGCTGGCCAGCACCGCGTCGACGTGGAGT